>JBEIQK010001063.1:0-1835 GCA_040376505.1 Alphaproteobacteria bacterium
CCCAGGTCCACTCCCACACATTGCCTGTCATGTCGTAGAGGCCGTAGCCATTGGCCGCCTTCTCGCCGACGGGATGCGTGGTGCCACCGCTGTTCTCATCGGTCCACCCCACCAGGCCCACTTCGGAGCCCCCTGCGTAGAGCGAATCCCGCCCGCCCCGCGCCGCCACCTCCCACTCCGCCTCGGTGGGCAGGCGGTAGCCCGTGCAGCCAAGGCCGCGCGGCCAGCTCACGCTGTCACCGCTGATCGTGTAGCAGGCCTCGAGGCCGTCCTTCTTCGACAGCGCGTTCGCGAACTTCGCGGCGTCTACCCACCTCACCTGCTCGACCGGGCAGGTCGAGCCGCAGCCTTTGAAATGGGACGGATTGCTCCCCATCACGCTCTGCCAGAGCCCCTGGGTCACCTCTGTCTGACCCATCAGCACGCTCCGGCTCAGCTTCACCGGATGCGCCGGCTTCTCGTCGGAATCGCAGCCCGACTGGCTCGCCGTGCAGCCCACCTCGTAGGTGCCGGCGGGCACCGCCATCATCGTGTAGCCGCTCCGGCCCGTCCATGTGCCGCCGGCCACCGCGCCACCGCTCGCTGGGGCCTCCAGCCAGCGTCGCATCCCATCCAGCGATGAGACGCTGACCGACCGCCGCCGCTCGCCGAGCTCATTTTTGCAGGCCACCGAGGCCGAGCCGTAGAGGTCGAGGTACCGCTTTACGTCGGCCGAACCGAGCTCTTTGGCTTTGGCGCTGGTCTCCTTGAGCAGAGGCGCGAGGCTGGCGGCGTCGGCCTTGGACTGGGCGAGGAGCTTTTGCTCCTCCTTGTCGAGGCAGGCCTCCAGCTCGGCGTTCAGGCGGGCCTCGTCTTCTTTGGCGGCCTGGATTCGCGCCAGGGTCGCGCTGGTGTCAAACCCTCCGCCGTTGACGCTGCTGCCTCCGGTGGCGCCGTCGCGCTGGATGGGCTCGCCCTGGTCGATCTTGAGGTGCAGCAGATCTGCCAGCGGCATCGTGCGGTAGCCCACCGCCACGGGCTCCAAAGAGGCCTGGGCGCAGGCCGCTGCGTATTCGGCCTCTGCCGCGCCCAGTCCAACGAAGCTGCCGCGGGCGTCGACCTTTCCGCAGGTCTGTTCGGAGATCTCGGCTTTGAGCACTTCTTGAACCACATAGGCGGATTGGATGCGGGCGAGGGGCAGCTTGCCCAGCTTCTCGGCGCAAGCCTTGGAGAGCTCCAGGTCGAGCGAGGGGATCGTCACCTGGGTGGGTGTGCCGAACTTCACCTTTTTGACGATGCCCGCATAGCCGCCGCCACTGGCGAGGGGGCCACCCACCGAGACGCCGGCTTGGAGGGAGGTGACGACCTCGGCCGCCGTGTAGGTGTTTTCGCGCGGGGGCGCGGCGATACAACTGTCGGCGAGTGAACGGTGGCCGAGCGCGGTCTCCTCAAAGATGGTGCCGGGCTTGAAGACGCCGGAGAGCTCGGGGGTGGGCGTCCAGCCGGCCTTCTCGAGGAGCTTCGCCAGGGCGGGGATCTCGGCGGCGCTGGCGGCCGCTCCGCGATCGGTGGCGGCGCGGGCCGCCGCCTCGGCTTCGCCCTTCTTCTCGCGGGCGAGGGCGGTGGTGCCGCCGAAAAGGGCGATTGTCAGCACAGTGCAGGTGAATTGGGTTCGCATCGGGGCCATCCTGGCGGGGAGTGTACTCGATTTGGGGCTGACGGGGTTCCGCGGGGGCCACTTCGGGGGGCTTGGGGTGCAGCATCCGCGAGAAGAGCGCGTTTGGGCGCGGCCTGGCGTCGCCCTCCGCCCCGAGCCGGCGTAGAGCGCGGGCTCAACACCCGCGGGCGGGGGAGGC
>JBEIQK010000966.1:0-2222 GCA_040376505.1 Alphaproteobacteria bacterium
AGCAGGCTCTCGGCGGGGCCATCAAAGCGCAGCCGGGCGTCGCCGACCACCGGCGGCAGGAAGTCGACATAGCGCACCCGCGCACCCGACAGCTCCGCAGAGAGATCGAAGCGCTGCGGCACCCAACGATCGGAGCGAATGCCGCCGGCGAGCGACCAGGCGCCTCCACCCAGTCGACCGTTCATGTCCTGAAAGGTGACGCCGTCGGGGCTGGCGATGATGCCGCCCTCAACGTCCTCAAAGGCCTCTGGAAACCAGTCCCCCTTGAAGAGGGCCTCGGTGAGCTCCACCCGGACTTCGGGCTCCAGGGCGCCGGGGCGACCGCCCACCCGAAGCTCGACCACCGCAGCACCCCGGGTGCGCTCCAGGCCGGGCACGACCGCGCGCAGCAGATCGAGATCGAGAACGCCACCCCCCTGGAGCGCCAGATCGCCCGACTCGGTGCGGCGCCCGCCGAAGGAGAAGTCGGTGTCGCCGCCAGCGAGGTGGACGCCTTCGATCTCGTAGGCGGAGCCGCGCTGGGTCCAGGTCCAGGGCCCGTCGGAGCGCAGGGCGTGGCCGCTGAAGTCGACCGAGACCGAACGGGACTGGGCGCGCAGGTCGACCGGCTGATCGGGGCGCCCCAGGGCGCCATGGGCGGTGGCCTCGCCGGTGAGCGAGGCGGTGACCGGCTCTCCGTTGGCGGCCTGAGGGTAGAACAGATGGAGGGGGAGGTCATCGGCGTCGGCGTGCAGGGTCCAGGCGCCCTCGGCGTCGAGGCGCAGCGTGCCCTCCACGCCCAAGGAGCTGCCGGCGATGCCACCGATGAAGCGGAGCAGCGTGCCCTGGCTGTCGAAGAAGACCTCGGTGTCTTGCAGGCGGCGCCCGGCCAGTCGGGTGTCGGTGACGCGCAGGACGCCGTGGGGCTCGGGCACGAAGAGGGTCCCGCCGATGCGGGAGGAGAGGGCCACCGCGCCGCGCAAGGAGCCTGGATTCTGTCTTCGGTGATCGAGGGTCTCGACACGAAGGCCGCTCGAATTGACGCGCAGATCGGCGGCCCAGGCCGGCCCCACCGTCCCCTGGGCCAGAAGGGTCTCGGCGCCCTCCTGTCGCTCGAGGATCAGGTGCTCCAGGGTGAACCGCCCCTCTTCCATGCGGGAACGGGCCTCGCCGCGGGAGAAGTGCTCTCCGTAGATCTCCACCTCGGTCAGATCCAGATCAGCCCGGCCCGAGAAGGCATCGTAGGGGCCGTGCAGCTCGACCGTGCCCAGCAAGGCGCCATCGACGCCTTCGGTGGGCAGAAACATCGTGATCAGATCATTGACCCGGGCAGGCCCCAGGGCGAGGCGCACATCCAGGTCGGGGCTGGGGTGCGCGTCGGTGGGCTCGAAGTCGAGGGTGACGGCGCCGGTGTAGCGGGTCAGTCGCCGCGCGGCCTCGATGTTGACCAGCTCGAGGCGACTGATGCGGGGACAGCGAATCTGCGCCCGTAGCGTGTCGGCAAAGGGGATGTCTTGGAGGGTGAAGGCACGCACATCCAGGGCGCCGTCGATTTGAAACTCTCCGTCTTCTCCGTACAGGTGGGCCTTCAGTCGGCCGACGCCGCCCAGATCGGTGCCGCCCAGGGGCCGCAGCTCGGCGAGGTCAATGGCGGCGAATTCTGCGGTGATGTCGAGCGGGTCGTTGCCGGTCAACCCGATGTTGGCGTCGACCTCGGCCCGGGAGTGAGGCGTCGACAGCTCGGTGGCATGGATGCGCAGATGGGTGGCGTCGACCGAGAGCTCGCCGCGCAGGGTCGCCCGGGGCAGGGTGAGGATCGGCTCCATCCCGCGCGCGCGGGCGTCGCCGGAGCCCACAAACAGATCGGTGACGGCCAGATCAAAGGAGCCGGCGATCTGGAAGGGGTCGATCGTCCCACCGACATGGATCTCAGGGTCGACCGTGAGCTCCACCCAAGGCCCGGCGCTGACCTGGGTGTGGGCCAGGGCGTCGTAGAGGCTCAGTCCCTCCCCGATCACCGACATGGACAGTCCACCCCCCTCCAGGTCGACGAGCCCCGCGACCTCGACGAGGCCGCCGCCCCAGCCCAGCACCGCGCGGTCGATGGTGAGCAGCCGGCCGTCAAGGCGGAGTCCGGCGTTTACGGGCCCGATCGGCCAGATCTCGTCGGCGCCCCCCTCCAACGGGGTGGTGAGGACGAGCTGATCGACGGCGGCGGCCAGCACCAGCACCGGGGCCTCGGG
>JBEIQK010000816.1:0-2860 GCA_040376505.1 Alphaproteobacteria bacterium
GACCACCCTCGCCGCCGCCATCGCCCTCGGGCTGGTGCGCCGCGGTCACAAGGTCCACCTCAGCACCACCGACCCCGCCGCCCACCTCACCGCGGCCCTGGACGGAGAGGTCGCCGGACTGACTGTCGATCGCATCGATCCCAAGGTGGAGACCGCCCGCTACATCGAGCGCGCCCTGGCCACCCGAGGCCGCGACCTCGACGCTGCCGATCGGGCCTTGCTCTGGGAGGATCTCCAGTCGCCCTGCACAGAGGAGGTGGCGGTTTTTCACGCCTTCTCTCGCGTCGTCGGCAAGGCCCGGAGCGCCTTTGTGGTGCTCGACACCGCGCCTACGGGCCACTCGCTCTTGCTGATGGACGCGACCGGGGCCTACCACCGCCAGATGCTGAACACCCTCCAACACAGCGGCATCAGCGGCGTCACCACGCCTTTGATGCGTCTGCAGGACCCCAACTACACGCGCGTCATCCTGGTGACCCTGCCCGAAGCCACCCCCGTCTCCCAGGCGGCCGCCCTGCAGGAGGATCTGCGCCGGGCCCACATCGAGCCGGTGGCCTGGGTGGTCAACAAGAGCCTTGTCGCCAGCGGGGCCCACGACCCCCTCCTCGCCGCCCGCCTCGACGGAGAGCTCCGGCAGATGGACCGCATCGCAGGAGGGCTGGCCCGGCGACTGTTCAGGGTCCCCTGGCTGGTTGAGCCGCCGGTGGGCGTGGCTGCCCTTGACCGCCTGGGCGGAGGCGTTGGCTGAGGCTCGGTCGCAACCTGCAGAGGGGAGGGGAGGGCGGTCTGGGCACTGGACGCGCATTGGGGGGGTTGTGGATGGTTTTCTGTTTGCGAATGGTCTCGATTGGGTCGCACGCGGACGCGCATGAGGGAATTTTTCTACCTGAGAAACGGGTGGCCGAAGGACGTGCGCTCTCCGCGCTTCGCTGGGGCGCTGTGTTGGTTCGGTCGCCCGCATGCGCGGATGCTCGCCCCTGGTGTCCTGCGCTGGGTGGGGTACAGCCCTCGTCGATGGAGGCTCCATGCCCTGGTTCGTACTTCTCGCTGCCACCCTGTCGCAGGCGACGCCGATTGAAAACGGCACAATCAGCGTTAACGACCTCCGCTGGCGCACGGTGCACGACACCGTGATGGGCGGGCGCTCCTCGGGGAGTTGGGAGCAGACCGAGGGCGGCATCCGCTTCCGGGGGGGTGCTGTCCTTGGAGAACAATGGCGGCTTCGCCAGCCTTTGGGCGCGCTCCGCCTCCCTCGACCTGGGCGACACCGACGGCCTGACCCTGGAGCTCGTCGGCGACGGGCGGTCCTGGTGGGTGACGGCCGAGCGCTCCGACGTGGCGCTGCGCGCGGGGAGCTACCGGGCCTCCGTCCAGACCCGCGCGGGAGAGGTCACCACGCACACCCTGCGCTGGTCTGATTTCACGCCCACCTCCTTTGGCCGGCCGGTCTCCGGCAAGCCCTCCCTGCAGTCCGCCCCGGAGCGCATCGTTCAGCTCGGCTGGATGGTCGCCGATGGGCAAGCGGGGACCTTCGATCTGGAGATCCGCTCCATCGCGGCAGTGGCATCGACAGGGGGAGCGCCGAAGGGGACTGAACCCGGGGTTGACAAGGCCATTCAGTCCACCTTTGCGGCCGCCATCCGACTTGGTGTGCCCGCCTTCAACGAGGGTGACGCCGGTCGCTGCCGCGCGCATTACCAGACCGCGATTGAGTCGGTCTTGCTGCTCTCTCCTGAGGGGATCTCGGACAGCCAGAAGGCCCTCTTGCAGGCTGCTCTCGTGGAGGCGGCCCGCCAGGGAGATGTCGACGCGGCCTGGACCTTGCGGCGGGCGATGGACCTCGTGATGCGGACGGGATCAGGGGAACCGAGCTCCCTGTGAGTGGGAACTTGTCAGGCGCTGGTGGCCCGCCGGGCGGCGAAGACGCGCTCGACGCCTGGGTGGAAGCGAAGCTCGCCGGTGCGCCGCGCGCTGCCGCACGAATCCTCACTCTTGCCCGAGACGAGGCACTGCCCCCTGCTCCGCGACCGTGGGTGGGCCTGGGCGGCGTTTTCGTGCCCAACATTCGCCGCGTCAGGTCACGAGGGCGCGGAGGACCACTCCAAGCAGGGCGACGCTGAAGGCCCTCCCAAGGACACCCTGATCCCTCCGGTCGCGCCGGGGCGGCGAGACCCCTGTAGGGTACTCGTTTTTCGCGCACCGCGCACAGTCATGCACGGTCGCGGCCAAACATACCCAAAGGAAGCCGTACCTGCACAATTGTGGGTGGTGTACAACCATCGTGTCCTCTTCCTGGGGACATTCACCACAGTGGGGTCAGCATGCGTATTCTCGCCGCCCTCGCCGCCTTCTTTCTCGTCGCCTGCGAGGAGCCCACCGGCCCTTCGGAGGCCGCCCCCGTCAGCGCCGCGGAGGAGATGGAGTCCGTCCTCGATCTGCCCGATGGCGGCATGATTGGCCTGTCGCCCGAGCTCGCCTCGCGCTTCGCCCCCGAGGGCGACGAGGTCTCCTGGAATGTTCACATGGACCCGATGGAGCTGCCCGGCGCCCAGGACAGCGTGGACTACGAGGAGGGTGACCCGCTCCTGGTGGCCAACACGGTGGTGTACTGCGAGTACATCGGCGGCGGCTGGTGGCGCTGCATCCGACTGGAGCAGTAGTCGACAGGCCCCGAGAGGGGGAGAGGGGCGCGCGCGGAGGTCCGACTGGGCGCTCCGCGCGCTGCTCCCTTTGCGCGCCAACAACGGAATGTGCGACGGCGGGCCGATCAGATCTGACAGCGCGCACAGGCGTAGAGACGCCGACTGGCCACGATCTGGCGGGAAATGGCGTCGCCGCAGCGCGGGCAGGGGCGGCCCTC
>JBEIQK010000757.1:0-3170 GCA_040376505.1 Alphaproteobacteria bacterium
AGCGTGATGGCCGGCACCGTGGAGTTCGACACCGCGTTGATCAGCTTGGCGCCCGCGCGGATGATGCCGTCCTCCTCCACCGCCCGACCGACCATGAAGCCGGTGGTGTTGTGCAGGAAGATGAGCGGGATTTCGCGCTGGTTGCACAGGGCGATGAACTGAGCGCCCTTGTCGGCGCTCTGGGGCCACAGGATGCCGTCATTGGCCAGGATGCCCACCGGGTAGCCGTGCAGCTCGGCGAAGCCGGTCACCAGGGTGGGCCCGTAGAGGGGCTTGAAGTCGGCGAAGCGGCTGCCATCGACGAGGCGGGCGATCACCTCGCGGGCGGCGAAGGGCTGGCGCACGTCGGCGCTGGCGATGCCGCGCAGCTCGGCCGGATCGAAGAGCGGCGGGTCGGGCACCCCCGGCGCCGGCGCGGGCCCCAGCTTGCGCCAGCCCAGGCCGCTCACCACCTGGCGGGCGAGGCGCAGGGCGTCGCGCTCATCGGCGGCGAGGTAGTCGCACAGCCCGCTTTGGGTGGCGTGCATCGCAGCACCGCCCAGGGTCTCATCGTCCACCACCTCGCCGGTGGCCATCTTCACCAGCGGCGGGCCGGCGAGGTAGACCTGGGCCTGGTTGGCGACCATGATGACGTAGTCGCTCATGCCGGGGATGTAGGCCCCGCCGGCGGTGGAGCTGCCAAAGACCACGCAGACCGAGGGGATGCCGGCCTTGCTGCGCTCGGTGATCTCGCGAAAGCCCCGGCCGCCCGGCAGGAAGATCTCGGCCTGATTGGGCAGGTCGGCGCCGGCCGACTCGATCAGGCTGAGCGTGGGCAGGCGGTTCTGCAGGGCGATCTCCGAGGCCCGGCTGGTCTTCTTCACCGCCGCCGCGTTGATGGCTCCACCCTGAACGGTTGGATCGTTGGCGGTGATCAGACACTCCACGCCCTCGACCCGGCCGATGCCGGTGATCAGCCCGGCGCCTGGCTTTCCGCCGTCGGTGTCGTAGCCGCCCAGCGGACAGAGCTCCAAGAAGGGGCTGTCGCGGTCGAGCAGCAGCTCCACCCGGTCGCGGGCCAGCAGGCGCCCGCGGGCCACGTGGCGTTGGGCGTAGCGCGGGCCGCCGCCCTGGCGCGCCTCGGCCAGTTGGGCCTGAACCGCTGCCAGCGCCTCGCCCATCGCGGCGGCGTTGGCGGAGAAGGCCGCGCCGCGCGGATCGATCCGACTGCGGAGGGGCGGTGCGGAGAGGGGCATTCCCAAAGCTCGGGGTCTGGCCAGGGTCGCCGGCGCCCCGCGCGCGACGGGGCCGCCCGGCCGACCCGGCGCGGAGGGTGGCGGGAGTCTACCTCAATCGTCGCCCGGCTTGCCTCGGGGCCGCGGCGGTGGCAGGCTCCGGCGCATGCAAGTCCCCCGACACACGCGCCTGTGGGCCCAGGTCGAGCCCACCACGCCCCTGGCCGACGTGGCCCATGACGCCGAGCATGTGCTGCGGGTCTACCGCTGGGCCCTCCACCTCGCCCCCGAGGCCGGCGCCGACCCTGATCTGGCCGGGGCTGCCGCCCTGGTGCACGATCTCGTCGCCATCCCCAAGGACTCCGCCGCCCGGGCCGAGGGCGGGGCCCGCAGCGCCGCCGCCGCCCCGCCCGCCCTGGCGAAGGCCGGCTACGCCGAGCCCGAGATCGCGATCATCGTCGACGCGGTGGCCACCAGCTCCTGGTCGGCGGGCCGGCCCCCCAACAGCCCGGAAGGTGCCGTGCTCCAGGACGCCGATCGCCTCGACGCCATCGGCTTCATCGGCTTTGCCCGCTGCATGGCCACCGCCCAGGCCATGGCCCAGCGCGGCGCCGGCAGCCGCTTCTACGACCCGGCCGACCCCTTCGCCGAGGGCCGCCCCTTGGACGACCGCGCCTTCGCGATCGACCACCTCCCTCGCAAGCTGCTGCACCTCGCCGCCGGCATGTCCACCCCCACCGCCAAGGCCGAGGCGGCCCGTCGCCACGAGGCGCTCCTGCTCGTGCTGGGCGCCCTCGGGCGGGAGATCAGCCCCCCATGAGCCAGCCCCTCCTCTGCCTCACCCTCCTCCTGCTCGCCTGTGGCGGCGGCATCTCCAAGTCCGGCGGCCCCGACTCGCCCTCGGCCGACGATGACGACGATGGCACGCCCACTGACGAGGACTGCGCCCCGCAGAACCCGGCGGTCAACCCCGACCAGACCGAGATTTGCGACGGCTTGGACAATGACTGCAACGGCAAGGTGGACGAATACGATGAGGCCGTCGAGGGCACCGTCTTTCTCTACCCCGACGACGACGGCGACGGCTGGGGCCAGGAGGCCAACGGCCGTCTGCAGTGCGAGGCCACGGCCGGCTGGGTGGAGAGGCCGGGCGACTGCGACGACGACGACGCCGGCACCTTTCCCGAGGCCCTGGAGGACTGCGGCACCCCCAACGACGACAATTGCGACGGCGAGGTCAACACCGAAGACGCCTTGTCCTGCGCCAACTTCTACGAAGACGCCGATGGCGACACCGTCGGCGGCGGTGATCCGCGCTGCCTCTGCTTCTCTGTGGGGGTCTACACCGAGGGGGTGGGCGGCGACTGCGACGACAGCGACGACGCCATCTCGCCCCTCGCCGCCGAGGTCTGCGGCGACGGAATCGATCAGGACTGTGACAGCGACCCCACCGACTGCCGCTTCGATGAGGCCCTCGACGCCACCGCCGCCGACCTGCGGGTGTGGTCGACGGTGGCCAACGCCGCCACCGGCGATCACCTCGTCACCGGCGAGCTGACCGGCGCCGGCGGCGACGATCTGCTGGTGACCGCCCAAGGCAGCGAGGGCACCTCGGCCTACCTGCTCGATGGCAGCGCGATGGGCACCTACGCCTTCGACGCCGGCCAGATCGCCTTCTCCGGCCTCGGCGATCTGCGCCCCAGCAGCCCGGGCGACGTCGATGGCGACGGCCTGCTCGACCTCGCCATCGGCCAGCCGGCGACTGGGCAGGTCTTCCTCTTCGCCGGGCCGCTCGCCGGCCGCCGCACCGCGGCCGAGGCCGAGGCCACCTATGTCGGGCTGTCGAGCGATCTGGCCGGCGCCGCCACCCTCCTCGCCGACCTCGACGGCGACGCCCTCAGCGAGCTGATCGTCGGGCTCCCCTTCCGCGGCGAGCTGCGGGTGCTGCGGCCCGGC
>JBEIQK010000125.1:0-11898 GCA_040376505.1 Alphaproteobacteria bacterium
CCGGGCGCCCGTGGCAGCAGGGGGCTGGTGGTGGCGTCGACCAGGGTGGTGGTGAGGCGGTCGAGCAGCCCGCGGGAAGGCGCCACCTCATGCCCAAGCGAGCAGGTGGAAAATCCGATCCGGACACATAGATCGCCGATCCGGCGCTCTTCTTCTGGGGCCAGGGGTCCAAAGGCCAGCACGATGGCCACCGCCCGCAGGCCCCGCTCGAAGGCGCCGCGCAGGGCGGCCTCATCGACGGTCGCCGGCTCCAGCACCCGTCCGGCGGCGTCGATGCGCCCCTCTACCGCCAGCACCTCGGCGTAGAGCGGCCGCGCAGCGGGCCAGCCCAGCGAAAAGAGCGCTGGCCGCGTCTGGTCACCGAGGGCCGCCAGCTCGGTCAGGCCGGCGTTGGTGAGCAGCAGCGTCGGTGAACCCCGCCGCTCCAGCAGGGCGTTGGTGGCCACGGTGGTTCCCCGGCGCGGCAGGGCGGCGCCGTGGGCGAGCGCTTCGAGATCGGCCTTGTCGCTGGGCACCTTGTGGAGGGTGCAACAGCCGCCCTCCACGCGGAGGACGTCGGTGAAGGTGCCGCCCTGGTCCATCCAGACCTGAGCGCCGGTCGCAGGTTCCATCCGAGGGCCCGGCGCTCCGCGGGGTTCAGCTCATCGGCTCGCAGGTGGCGGTCACCGTCTCAGAGCGGTTGCCGTCGCGATCGATGATGTAGGCGCTGACGTCGTACTTCACGTCGGTGCGGATGTCTTGGAAGGTGGCGATCAGCTGGCCGTCTTCAACCTGCACGTCGAAGTCGTTGATCGGCAGGTTGCCGTCGGGGTACTGGCGAATCTCCTCGCGCTCGCCGTCGGCCTTGACATCGACGTGCAGGATGCCGCCGGTGACGTCATCGTCGGGGTCGGTGTAGTCGAGGCGCACCTCAAGGGCGTAGAAATTGCCCACGGTGGTGAAGGTGGCCACCGCGTTGGTGATGCGTGGGCTTAGATCGTCGGCCTGCTCGGTGTTGCTGTTGGAGGAGCCGCCCGAGGAGGCGCCGCCGCCGAAGAGGGGATCCTCGGAGGACTTGCCAGAGCAGGCGAGCAAGTTCAGCAGGAGAGAGGCGAGCAGGGGGGCGCGCATGGGAACCTCGTGCGTGGCGCGGGGGTCAGCGGACTCAGTATACTTCGCGGCGCCGCTCTGGCGCCTGACCTTTGCAGGTGAATCGTATCGCGGGCACTGCCCGGCAAGGAAAGCGCGTGAAGGACGATCTCGAAGACCTGGACCGCAAAGAAGAGGCGCTGGCCGAGAAGGTCTTCTTCACGCCGCCCAAACGCCGGCTCACCCGAGGCCAGCGCTTCGGCTCTTTCGTGGCGGGCGCGATCCTGGTTTGGGGGCTGCTCACCTGGGCCCGCGGCGCGCCGCCGGGCTGCCATCCCCCCGCCGAGGACGTCGCCTGGGCCGATCTCGCCGTCGGTCAGCGCTCGGTGCGCGTCCAGGGGATGGCCCACTACATCGCCCGCGCCCGCCAGCAGGCTCAGGGGGGGGATGATATGTGGAACATCTACCCCCTCTTTCCCCCCGACGATGTCACCAGCCGCCGGGTGCGGGTGATTGTGCGCACCCGCGAGCCCCTGCCCGAAGACTACCAGTACGGCGAGGTCACCATCGAAGGAGAGGTGGTCGACGGCGAGCGCTTCCTCACCGATGGGGTGATCGGCTATCAGGCGATCAACGGCTATGGACTCGAAGAGAAGGTGCTGCTCATCGACGCCTTCGACGATGACTAGTCTGCGTCGGGCAGCTTGCTGAGGTCCCAGGCCGTCCAGCGCCCCGGGATGGAGGCCATCGGAGGCCCCGCCGCCTCCTCCATCGCGGCGTTGGCGAGGTCGCGCAGGGGGCGCGGGAGCTGCGCCACGTGCAGCGCGACGATGTGAACCCCCGCCTCGCGCAGCGCCTGGAGGTCCTGGCGGAGGCCCTTCGGGGGCGGCGCCGTGTCGCCCCGACCGGCTTGGATGACCCAACGCACCAGACCCAGGTGCCCGAAGCGCGCCTGGAGCGGCTCGTTTGTGAGGTGGGGCAGGGTCATGTGGTAGAGGATCGGCCGGCCATGCGCGAACTGGTCGAGCTGGTAGGGGATGACCTCGGGCCCCGGTCGCACCGGCGGCAGGTCGAGCACCGCGCCCTCATCGGGCAGGGCGGCGATGGCCAGCAGGTTCGGCCGCAGGGTCCAATTCCACCCGGCCACCGGCCAGAGGTCGGCCATCCGCGCGTGTTGAACGGCGCCCCCGAGGAGGCCGATGGCCAGGAGGCCGCCGGCGAGCCTCCCCTTGCGCAGGGCCAGCGCGTCGACCGCCAGCGCGGCGGCCACCACGCTCACGAGGCTCCAGGTCACCAGCAGGCGCACCGGGGTGTGAAACCACGAGAGCAGCGGCAGCGACTGGAACATCGACCAGGGGCCCCAGTTGCCCTCCCACAGATCGCCGCTCTCCCACAGGCCCGGGCTCGGCCCCAGGCCCAGGATCAGGCTCAGGGCGAGGCCCACCCCCGCCGCGACCCCCAGGCGCCGGTGCGCGGCCGGCAGCGTCCAGGGCAGCAGCAGCAGGCTGGCCAGGGCGGGCAGGCTGGGCCGGGCGCCATTGAGGCTGAACCAGTGGAGCAGCGCGGCCGACTCCTTGGCGGCCCAGGCCAGCTTGTCGACCTCCTCGGAGGCGCCACGCACCTCGGCGCAGCGCAGCAAGAAGAGCACCGCCCAGGGCCCGGCCAGCAGGGCGGTGGTCGCGCCGGCGAGGGCCCAGCGGGCCTTGGCCCCCGGCGCGGCCTCGGTGCGCCAGAAGGCCGGCAGCAGCAGGGCCATCGCCGCCGCCAGCCACAGGGCGTGCTCCCAGGAGACGTAGACCACCGCCGCGCCGGCGAGGCCGGTCCACAGGGCCATCCCCCAGCCCGGCCGGGTCCAGCACAGCCGAGCACCGGCGAGTGCCAGGGCCACAAAGCCGAGCCCGGCCTGCTCCACCCGCCCGCCGCCGGCGTGCCAGAGCACGTAGCCGTCGAGCTGGAGCAGGAGCCCGGCCACCAGCGCGGGGGCGACGCGCACATCGAAAGCCCGCGCCAGGGCGTAGCCGCCGAGGCCCGCCACCCCGAGGTAGAGCGCCCACACGGCGTTGTAGGCCTGCCAGGCCTCCCATCCCAGCAGGTGGCCCAGGCCCACGCCCAGGAAGATGTCGAGCCAGCCGCCGAGGATCGGCAGCAGGTCGGCGCCATCGGGCCAGGCGACGAAGGTCGATCGCGTAATGTCGGGGGAGCGCAGGCCCGACCAGAGCGTCCACACATGGCCGATCAGGTCCAGCGAGCGCGCGCCCATCACCGCCTGCTTCACCGGCGCCAGCCACAAGGCCGGCAGCAGCGCGAAGATCAGCGGGAGCGCCAGGGCGCGCAAGCCGCGGGTTGGGGTCACGGGGGCTCCGGGGCGGGGGCAGCCACCTTGCCACGGCGGCGCCCCGCCCGCTCAGCGGCGGCGCAGGATGCTCTTTCCGGCGTAGCGCGCCACATCGCCCAACTCCTCTTCGATGCGCAGGAGCTGGTTGTACTTGGCGACCCGCTCGCTGCGGCAGGGGGCGCCGGTCTTGATCTGGCCGGCGTTGGTGGCCACCGCGAGGTCGGCGATGAAGGTGTCTTCGGTCTCGCCGCTGCGGTGGGAGATGATCGCGCTGTAGCCGTGGCGGTGGGCGAGCTGGATGGCGTCGAGGGTCTCGGACAGGGTGCCGATCTGGTTGACCTTCACCAGGATCGAGTTGCCAACCCGCTCATCGAGGCCGCGCTGCAGGCGCGTGACGTTGGTGACGAAGAGATCATCGCCGACGAGCTGCAAGGTGCCGCCGAGCTTTTCGGTGAGCAGGCGCCAGCCGGCCCAGTCGTCTTCGGCGAGGCCGTCTTCGACCGAGAACAGCGGGTACTTGGCGGCGAGGCCGGCGTACCAATCCACCATGCCGGCGGCGTCGAGCTTCTCGCCGCCCAGCGTGTACAGGCTGGTCTTCTTGTCGAAGAACTCGCTGGCTGCGACATCCATGGCCAGGGCGATGTCTTCGCCTGGGCGGAAGCCAGCCTTTTCGATGGCGACCAGCAGCAGGTCCAAGGCCTCGGCGTTGGCCTGCAGATTGGGCGCGAAGCCGCCCTCGTCGCCGACCCCGGTGGCGAGGCCCTTCTTCTTCAGCACCCCCTTCAGGGTGTGGAAGACCTGGGTGCCCATGCGCAGGCCCTCGGCGAAGGAGTCTGCGCCGACCGGAACGATCATGAACTCCTGCACGTCGAGGTTGTTGTCGGCGTGGGCCCCGCCGTTGATCACGTTGAGCAGGGGCACGGGCAGGGTCTGGGCCGAGAGGCCGCCGACCAGCTTCCACAGGGGCTCATCGTTGACCGCGGCCGCCGCCCGCGCGATGGCCAGCGAGCAGCCGAGCAGGGCGTTGGCGCCCAGGCGCGACTTGTTGTCCGTGCCGTCGAGATCGATGAGGAGCTGATCGAGGGCCCGCTGGTCGCGGCAGTCGCGGCCGATGAGCTGGGGTGCGATGACCTCGTTTACATTGCGCACCGCCCGATCCACACCCTTGCCCATCCAGCGGGCGGCCTCGCCGTCGCGCAGCTCCACCGCCTCGTGTTCGCCCGTGCTGGCGCCCGAGGGGACGGCCGCGCGGCCAACGAGCCCGTCTTCGGTCGCGACCTCCACCTCGATGGTGGGGTTGCCGCGCGAATCCAGGATCATGCGGGAGAAAACCTCGAAAATGGCCGCCATGTTGAGCTCCTCGGTGGCGCGGCAGGTATCGCCAGAGGGGGTGCCTTGCAAGGCGCCCCCGCCGGGGATACCGCCCGCGTCCGCAACCCTTCGGCCCTCTCGCGCCGCTGCCGCCTGCCTTGTCCCTTCGCCTGTGGTGGACCCCCTGATGCATGGTGATCGCGTGACCTCCTTCTCCCTCCTTTCCCGCGCGTTCACGGGGCTCTGCGTGGTTCTGGCCCTGGCGGCCAGCCCGGGCTCCTTCGCGGGCGCCCCCTCCTTCGTAGACAAGGTGGGCTCGGTCGGCGAGGTCGTGCTGGGCGGTCAGGTCGATGTCCCGCTGTACCAGGACCCGGCCAACGCCCGCGCTCCGCTGGTCTCGGCGGTGGTCAACGGCGCCGCCGACAAGCCTGTGGCCTTCTTTGCCGTCGACAGCCGCACCTCGCTCATCACGGTGAGCGATGCCTTCGTTACGACCTACGGGCTCGAAAAGAAGACCACCAACAAGAAGCTGATCAACCTCAAGGAGATCCGCCTCAACCGCGCCGCCACCGCCGAGGACTACGAGGCCAGCAAGTACAAGGTGGGCGGCGAGATCACCTATGTCGAGATTCCCTCGCTCAAGATCGGCGATCTCGAGCTGAAGAACGTCACCGCGCTGGTGAACAGCTCCAAGGCCAGCGTGGGCGGTGTCGACAAGAAGACGATGGTGATCGGCATGGGCGCGCTCCCCGGCGTGGCCTGGGCGGTCCGCCCGAGCGTGGGCAAGGTGAGCTTCGCGCCGGCCGCCCAAGGCACCGCGCTGCTCGGCCTCGTCAAGGCGAGCCCAGTGCCCTACAGCAGCGTGCCGTGGGACGTGGTCAAGTTCGGCAACAAGCCCGGCAAGCGCTGGCGGGCCCACAAGGTGGTGGCACCTGCGCGCAACGCCATCGTCGCCGGCAAGGTCGGCGGCGTCGAGGTGAGCGCAGCCCTCGCGACCGCAGGCGTCTCCACCGTGGCGTTGAGCAAGGGGGTCAAGTCCGACCTCGTCCAGCGCCAGGGCGACGCCGCAGAGCTCTGGGTGCCCGTCGACGTGGCCGCCACCAGCCTGGGCCAGACCTGGGTGGCGGTGCGGGGCGAGTTCGACATGGGCAACTTCCCCAGCCACCAGGCCAACATCGGCGCCGATCTGCTCGCTGGCTACGACATCGCGGTCGATCCGGGCACCTCGCAGCTCGCCCTCGCGCCTGCGGGCGCCACCGTCATCCGCGCCGATGTGCGGCCGATCCTGCTCGACGCCGCGGTCAAGGCCGTGGCCGAGGCCGACAAGAAGGCCGCCGAGGCCGCCCAGGCCGAAGGCAAGCCCGCCAAGCCCGACGCCGGCGCCCTCGGCAAGCTGGCCGAGGTCTACCGCACCCAGGGCATGGTGGCCGAGATGCTGGCGACCCGCGAGAAGATCGCCGCCCTCGATGCCAAGGACTGCATGGCGCAGTTCGAGTTGGGCAGCGCGCAGCTCGCGGCCGGCAAGGTCAACGAGGCCGTCACTTCGCTGAGCGCGTCCTCCCAGCTCTTCCACGGCTGGTGGGATCGCCCCCTGGACGAGCGCAAGGACCTCGGCAAGGAGCTGGACGACGCCGAAGAGGGCGTCGCCGTGCTCGATGCCGCCGGCAAGGAGGTCACCCGCGCCGCGGGCTCCTGTCAGTCGGCCGACGCCTCGCTCGCCCTCGCCTACGTCGCCCTCAAGGACTACGCCAAGGCCGAGGCGGTCTACCGCGACAACCTCGATCTCGATGCCGGCCTCGCCCGGGCCTGGGGTACGGGCGCGCTGGTCGCCGGACAGAACGCCAAGGCCACCGAGGCCTTCCGTCAGGCGCTCAAGCGCGATCAGGCGCCCGACCGCCGCAGCCACCTCGGCCTCGCCCTGGCCACCGCCGCCTCCGGCGACGTGGTCACGGCCGCTGGCCTCTTTGAGAAGGCCTTCGCCACCGACATCACCGACGCGGTGGTCGGCGCGCTCTGGCTCGACACCCTGCGCGGCGCCCAGGGCCCCGAGGCTTCCCTGGCGGCCGCCGGGGCCTGGATGCGCAGCCACCCGGGCTCGTTGGTGGGGGCCGCCCTCTACGCCCGCGAGGCCAAGGCGGTGGGCAACGCCGCCGCCGGCGAACAGGCCCGTCGGGTGGGCGATGGCATCGTGGCCTTCCGCCGCAGCACCTCCGGCGATCTGGTGCTCTCCGACTCGGCCTACGCGCTCTTCCTGCTCTACACCGGCGATGTGGACGGGGCCGCCAAGGCCGCCGACGCCGCGGTGCGCGCCTACGGCAACACCGCCGGCGCCTGGTACGCGGTCGCCGAGGTGATGGCCGTCAAGGGTGTAGAGGCCCGCGCCGCCGAGGCCCGCAAGAAGGCCGCGCTGCTGGGCGGCACCCACCCCGGCTACGCGCTGCTGGCCCGCTGAAGCGGCCTCATCCGCCGGTCAGCAGGCCCCACCACAAGGGGCGCTGGCCGGCGGCGAGCAGCCAGATCTGAAAGAGCAGCGACAAGGCGCTGACGCCCAGGGCGACGCTGGCGACGGCCCGCACCTGGCGCAGGCGCCGGCTCTCCGCTTCGGGGAGCTCTCCGGCGTCCAAGGCCACGCTCTGGCTGTCGATCTGCAGCCAGGCGACGAGCAGGATGAGCGCCCCGGGCACGCCCGTCCACAGCAGGCTGCCCGTCGCGGTGAGGCCGGCGCCCACCATCAACAACAGCATGACCCGCTGAACCAGGGCCGTGGTGTTGGGCCGCCTCGAGGGCTCCCCTGCGAAGAGGGCGTCGACCTTGGAGAGAGGGGCCTCCATCAGGCGAGCATCCGCTTGAGGTTGGCGAGGAGCGCGTTGGTGCCCTCTTCGTCGAGCTGCAGGCCGCTGCCATCGGTGCGGAGCTGCAGGAGGCCGTCTTCGCGCAGGGCGCGCACGGCGTTGCTGAGGTTCACGGCGCTCAAGGACTCGGGGCGCACCAGCTCTTCGACGGCGAGCAGGCCGCGGCCGACCTCCTGAATCTTGGCCGGCAAGGCCGCCACCGAGAGGTCGCGCGAGCGCAGGGCCCGGGCCGCCCGCAGCACGAGGCTGTAGCTCTCCACGAAGTTGCGGGTCAGCTCGGCCAGCTCGGCGACGAGGCGTGGATCTGCGGCGCAGAGGCGGCCGTCCGCTTCGCGGCGCAGGGCGCCATAGGCCAGCAGGTCGTCCTGGGCGGTCTGGCCCAAGGAGCGCAGGCTCTCGTCGGGGTTGAGGGTGTACTCGTAGCGGAAGAGCAGCACCTGCTCGGCGAAGAGGCGCTGCAGCTCAGCCTCGGGGAGGGCGTCGGCCTGCTCGCGGCAGGCGCGCACGGCGGCGGCCATCAGGCTGACGGGCACAAAGAAGTGCAGCAGGCCGTTCTTGTAGTACTCCAGGGTCACCCGCTTGTCTTCGATCACCTGCAGGATGTCGCCGTCGTCATCCTTGAGGCGGTGCAGCAGGCGCCCCTTCTCAAAGCGCGCCAGCGCCTCTTCCACCGCCCAGCTCCCGTGGGTGGCCGCTGCTCCCCACTGGGCCCCCTTGCGGCGCAGGTGCTTCTCAAAGCGGGCCACCCGGCTCAGCAGCTCGGTCTGGCGCAGGCCTTTGCGCGACTGGGCCAGCAGACCCAGGGCCGCCAGCCCCGAGGGCAGCACCACCATGTTCTCGGCGATGCGGTGCAGGATGCGCTCGCCGGTGCGCTGCAAGGTCTCTGCCCGCTCCTCGCGGCCAAGCTGCTCCCAGGGGCGATCCAGGCTGGCGTAGAGCGCGCTCGTGCGGATCGGCTCGCCCACCCGCAGGTAGACCCGGCCGTAGCGCCGCCCGATCACCTTGCTGGCGCGCACCACCTGGCCCAGATCCTCGCGCTCCTTCTTGCCGCCGGCCAGCTCGCGGGCGTAGGCCGCCTCCTCGGCGATCTGCTCGTAGCAGAGCGCGATCGGCAGCAGGCTGACCTCCTGGCCCTCCCGGCCCTTGGCGGCAGCGTCGAGCACCATGCCGAGCACGCCGGTCTTGGCCGGCAGGAGCTTGCCGGTGCGGCTGCGGCCCCCCTCGATGAAGAACTCGATGGGGAAGCCATCGCGGATGAGCTGGCGCACGTAGCGGCCAAAGACCACCGGAAAGATGCGGTCGCCCTTGAAGCTGCGCTTGATGAAGAAGGCGCCCGCCCGGCGAAAGAAGGCCCCCACCGGCCAGAAGTTGAGGTTGTCGCCGGCGACCACATGGGGAACCACGAGGTCGTGCTCGAACATCACGGTGGAGACGAGCAGGTAGTCGAGGTGGGAGCGGTGGCAGGGGATCAGCACCGGCGTGCCGGCCCGCATCGCCGCCCGCAGGCGCTCGGCGTCTTCCGGGCGGATGTCGATGCCCGAGAAGATGCGGTTGAAGAGGAAGCGCGTGATCAGGTGGCCGGCCTTCACCGCCGGGTAGGACAGCCGCGCCGCCACCTTGTCGAGGACCGCCGCCACCTCGCCCCGGACCTCGGCCATATCTTTGCCGGTGGCCGCCGCCTCCTGGGTGACGAGGTCGCGCACCTCGGCCGACTCCAGCACGAGGCGGCGCATCCAGCGGAAGGGCCGCACCCCCGGCCCCCGGATGACGTGGGCCTCGCGGTAAAGGAAGCGCCGCAGCAGGATGCGCGCGGTGCGCACCCGCCGCTCGAAGGGCTGGGCCTCGTAACGCTCGACCAGGGCGCGCAGATCGAGGGGGGCCCCCGCCTGAATGAGGGCGTCGGACGAGCGGCTCATCACGCTCCAGAGCTTGTCGAGGGGCCCCGGCTCGTCCTGAGAGCCCAGCAGCACGCGCTCGACCTCGGTGCGGACGGTCTCGGGCCGGCGGTGCCAGGCCACCACCACCGGGATGACCTGAATCGGCCGCTCGCTCTTCGCCTGGGCCTGCAGCAAGGCCTCGACCGGATCGGGGGCATCGGGCCCCAGCACGCCGGCACCCGCGCCCGGAACCAGGAAGACACAGGTGGTGAGCCCGCTGGCCACCGCGTCGGCCAGCCAGCCCGAAGCCACCGGATCGGGCGCCGGCCCCTCCGAGAAGCGAGCCCGGATCGCGCCGCCGAGGGCCGCCAGGGCCTCGTGCAGGGGGGCCAGGAAGCTCGGCCGCAGGCCCAGGGTGAAGTCCGCCAGGGGCAGCCGCCGCGCCGCCAGCACCCGGTTCAGGGCCAGCCAGTCCAGGAGCGAGGTGGTGTGCAGCGCATAGACCACCGGCCCCGCCTGGGCCGCCCGGCGGATCTGCTCGGCGGAGTGCTCTTCGAGGCGGAGGCGCCGCAGGATCAGCCAGAGCCCCGACAGCCAGTAGAGCAGGCCGAAGCGCGGCAGCATGCCCGAGCGGTAGCGCGCCAGGGCCGGCAGCGGAGAGGGCGAGGAGGGTGGCGGGGAGGAGGTCAGGTCCGACATGGACGGAGGGCTAACCTGCCGCCCGCCGGACCTGCAGATCGGCGGCTAGCCGCCGACACACACCGCCTCGGCCCAGACCGACTCGTTGTTGGTCTCGTCGCACTCGTCCACCAGGGCGCCGGTGCCCGCGTTGCCGCCGTCGATGGTGGCCCGCAGGCTGGCGAGGTCGGCGGCGCCGGGCTGGACCTCGAACTCGAAGGCCTGCAGCGCCTGACCGGCCTGCAGGGTGGCCGTGACGCTGAGCGTCTGGAGCAGCGACTCCACCCCGGCGGAATTCGTGCCGTACAGCTCGATCACCACGTCATCCTCGACATCGACGTAGCCCTGGTTGGCCACCGACACCCAGGTGAGCAGACGGTCGTTGCCGCAGTCATCCACGCAGACATCTTCGATGGTGACGGTCAGATCGGCGCGGGCAGGGATGTCGGTGCCCACGTCGAGGGCGCCCGAGCGGAAGTTGTTGTAGACAGTCAGGTTGCGCACCGGCGTGGCCGGGATGCTGCCGTCGTCGTTGACGTTGGTGATCGAGTAGGCGTGCTGGTTCCAGATCTTGCGCCCGGGCCGCCAGGAGCTGTCGGCGTCGCCAAAGACGGTGAAGCCCGTGTAGGTGGCCGTGTAGCGGGTGTTGGCCACGATGATCTCGGCCTGGTTGTCGCCGTCGACGTCGGCGATCGCCGGGTACTCGAGCCAGGTGGCGTTGCTGTGGTGGGTGCTCTCCAGCTTGGTGGCGCCGTCCGGTCCGGCGAAGACCCAAAGGCGGTTCTCATCGGCGTAGACCGCCTCGGCCACGCCGTCGCCTTCGAAGTCAAAGACGGCCGAGCCGGTGTTGCCGCTGCTGGCGTCGGTGGTGTTGTGCTGCCACTTCACCGAGCAGTCCTTCTCGAAGACCGAGTAGCGGCTGCCCGCCGCCGCCGCGAACTCGGCCTCGCCGTCGCCGTCGAAGTCGGCGATGGTGGGCGGGCCGCCGTAGTAGGCCGAGCCGGCGCCGGGGATGCCCGCCTCGCAGATGAGGGTACCGTTGTCGTCCTGCAGGCGGATGCGCCCCTGGCTGGAGACCACGATCTCGGCGGCCAGATCGCTGTCGAAGTTGCCCGCCGCCGGGTAGCCGTCGACCCGGCCGTTGGCCCAGATGCTGCTGCCGTTCTTGTTGTAGAGCGCGTTGCCGACCACCACCTCCTGGTCGCCGTCGCCGTCGATGTCGTAGGCGAAGGAGGTGGTGCCCACGTTGGAGCCGGCCACGCCGCCGATGCCGGCCGTGCCGATGCCCAGGATGGCCCCGGTGTTGGACAGGATGGCCGCCCCGCAGATCACCTCGGGGGCGCCGTCGCCATCGAGGTCGGCGATGGCGGGGTTGTCGGAGGTGCCGTACATGGCGCTGCCCAGGTAGGGGCTCGACCAGAGGATGGCCCCCGTGCGGTCGACCGCCACCACCGTGCGGCTGTTGGTGGGGAAGACGATGTCCTGCCAGCCGTCGAGGTTGATGTCGCCGATCGCCACGCCGCCCTGGCCCTGCACGCCGGAGAAGCGCAGGTTGAGCAACTCGGCGCCGCTCCCGTCGCCGCTGACGATGCGCACCACGTCTTCTGAGCTGTAGGTCACCACCACCACGTCGGGGATGTCGTCCTGATCGGCGTCGCCGTCGCCGTCGTCGTCGGAGAAGGAGCCGACCGCCGGCATCATCATGACCTCCATGCTGCCGGGGGCCACCGACCAGCTCGACTTCTCCCACTCCACCACCGGGGTGAAGCTGCCCACC
>JBEIQK010000140.1:0-11080 GCA_040376505.1 Alphaproteobacteria bacterium
ACCTGGGGCCGGGGGTGGGAAATCTCCACCTCGCCCCACAGGGCCTCGTCGGGGCAGAGGCGATCGGCGGCGGCGCAGAGCACTTGCAGGGTCAACACGCCGCCACGCAAGGACACCGACTCGCGCTCCCCCGCCTCGATCACCCCCACCTTGACGTCGTCCTCAAAGACCGTCCATCCGCCCGTGTAGGAGACCGTGTAGTCTCCAGAGACATCGCCGGCACCCTCGGGAGGCAGGCAGGCAGCGAGCCCCAGGAAGGCCATCAGGCCTGCCCAACGGGGGCGGGGGGAGACCACAGCGGCGCGAAGCCGGGACACACCCAGAGAAAAACGGACAGACATGTTCGCTCCATCGGCGGCGGCCTCCCCTTTACCGGTGAGGCTGAGCGGGTGACGCCGGCTCCCAAAAACCCATTCAGGGCCCTGGCGAGGATCTTCCCCGCCGCGGTATTGCGCTGGCCCCTGGAGGTGACCAATGTTCCGCAAGATCCTCGCTGTTCTCCTTGGTGTGCTCGTCGCTGGCCTCGTCATCACCGTGGTGGAGGGCGCCAGCCATGCGCTCTGGCCGCCGCCGCCCAACCTCGACCTCTCCCGCCCCGAAGACATGGCCCGGCTGATGGAGGTCGTGCCGCTGCCCGCCAAGATCGCCGTGCTGGTGGCCTGGGGCCTCGGCTCCTTCGCCGGGGGCGCGGTGGCGGCCCGCCGCGCCCCAGACTGGCCCCGCGGCGCCGCCAGCGTGGTGGGTGGGGTACAGATGGCCGGGGGCATCGCCACGATGGCGATGATCCCGCACCCAGCCTGGATGGTGGTGGGCTCGGTGCTCGTCTTCCTGCCCAGCGCCCTGCTGGGCGCCCACCTCGCCCGCCGGCCCCGCGAGGGAGCCGACGAGGGGCATCCGACACAATCCTAGACCGGATCGGGGCCCAGGCGGTAGAGGGTCTTGCCCTCGTTGCCGCCGCCCAACATCAGGTTCAGCGCGTCAACCACGCCCGGCAAGGAGCCGCTGATCTCGTGGTAGTCGGCCTTGAGGGCCCCGCTCGTCACCAAGGGGATGAGCTGGCCGAGGGCCTCGCCAAAGCGCGGGATCGAGTCGAGGATGATGAAGCCCTGAACGGTGATGCGCCGCATCAGGATCATCGGGAAGGCCCAGGGGCCCGGCGCGCGGTCGAGGTCGTACTGCGAGATGAGGCCGCAGATGGCGATGCGACTGAAATTGTTCATGCGCAGCATCAACTGGTTCAGCACGGGGCCGCCCACATTCTCAAAGACGGCGTCGATGCCATCGGGGCAGAGCTTGTCGAGGGCGGCGGCCACGTCGCCGCTCTTGTAGTCCACGCAGCCGTCAAAGCCGTAGCGCGAGACCACCCGCTCGCACTTGGCCGGCCCGCCGGCCACGCCGATGACGCGGCAGCCCGCGAGGCGGGCGAGCTGTCCGACGAGGGAGCCCACCGAGCCGGCGGCGCCGGTGACCACCACCGTCTCGCCGGCCTTGAGCTTGAGGTGCTCCAGGCCAAAGAAGGCGGTGAGGCCGCCGGTCATGCCGAGCGCGCCCAGCCACTCCCGCCAGGCGACGCCCGGGATCACCGGCAGCACCGTCACCTCACCAGACCGGGCGATGAACTGTTCCCGCCAGTTGACGAGGCCGGTGACCACCGCGCCGACCGGCAGGCCTTCGCTCAAGCTCTCCTCCACCACGCCCAGCCCCGCGCAGCGCATCACGGCGCCGAGCTCGACGGGCGGCAGGTACTGGGGCTGATCGCTCATCCAGATGCGTAGCGTCGGGTCGACGCTGAGCAGGAAGGTGCGGATGCGGGCCTCGCCCTGCGCGAGGGGCGGCAGGGGCTCGTCGCAGACGGTGAAGTTGTCGATGCGGGCGGGGCCGGAGGGGCGGCTGGCCAAACGGAGGACGGCGCTCATGGGTGGGGCTCCTGACAGAGGATGCCCTGCCTAATTCATCCGTCCGGGCACGTCGGGCCCAATGTCCGCGCTGGGAGCGCCCCAACCTTGGCCTCTGTGCGGCCCCCCCGCCACACGCTGCGCCGCGGGCCCCTTTGTGTTTTTCTGTGCGCGATTGGGCACCCATCACCCGAGGCCCCACCCCCTCCTCCCTGGCCTCGCAACACAGTGTTCCAGAAACAGTGCATCCCCGGGCTCGGGCCTGCGCCGGGGCCGTCGCCCGTGCTACCTTGCGGCATCTTCGCAGGGATGCCCCCATGAGCCGGCAACCGGCCCGCCCCGACCCTCGCCCCACCCGCGGGAGCGAGCCCCCCTCCGAGCCCGTCGATGGCCGCCTCGTCCTGCGCGTGAAGCGCGGCGAGCGCACGCTGGGGAGCTGGCGCATGGGCGAGGAGCCCGTTGAGATCGCGATCGTCGACATGGTGACCGGCAAGGAGCTCGGCAGCCTCACCGCGCGCGGCGCTCTGGTCTTCGAGGTCGCCCGGCCGGTGCGGGTGGACGATGATGACTTCACCATGCCCCTCCCCGAGCACACCGAGGCTTTATCCTCGGAGATCGCCGCCACCGACGAAGTGCCGCGGGTCCTGCCCCGGCCTTCGCAGTCCCGCGTGCCCAACCTCGCCGCCCGCCGCGATCCCGAGCCCGAGCACACCGAGAGCAGCCTCACCGGCGAATTGCTGGAGGCCACCCACGAGGTGACGCTGGAGCCCGATCTCACCGGCCCGCCGCGCATCGAGCCCTTGCCCCGCCCCGAGCCGCCGGTGCGCCCGCCGCCGCGCCCCCAGAGCCCACCGCGCCCCGCGCAGGAGATCCGCCCGGCCGAGGTGTGGGTGCGCCGAAAGAACGAGTGGCGCAGCGCCGGTCACCTCGCCCCGGGGCAGCGCGTGCCGATGAACGGCGGCTGGATCCGCCTGGGGCCCGATGGCCGCCTCGCCGTCTGCGCCGGCCCCACCATGACCGGCTCCGCCACCCTCTCCGATGGGCGCAGCGTCGACATCGCCTCGGGCTCCGACATCCTGCGTCTGCCCGGCGGCACCAGCGTGATCCTGCGCCAGGGCGAGCAGGGCCTCTACGTGCGCTCCGAGGTGGTGATGGCGGTGCCGCGGCCCAATCCGCCGCCGAACCCCGCCCGGCGTTAGGGTGCTGCGCTTTGACGACGCCGAGAAGCTGCTGGAGCTCGGTGTTCACGACCTGATCGAGGCCGGCCCGCCGCGCGGCGACCTTCGCCTGCAGATCGCCTGGTCGGCCCGGGCCCGCATGAAGGCCGGCACCGAGGTGCATGGGGTCTACCAGGCCGCCCGGGCCGCGGAGGACGCCCTCTTTCGCCGCGAGGTCACCCTGCGCCACCGCCTCATCGTGCGGGGCTGGGAGGTGGTGATCAGCGGCCGGGTCGACGGCCTCACCGAAGTGGATGGACAGTGGATCGTCGAAGAGGTCAAATCCAGCACCACCCCAGGCCCCCGCCTTGTGGGCCGGGTGGCCGGTGACTTTCCGGCCTGGAGCCGCCAGGTTCAGCTTTACCTGTGGTTTCTCGCGGCCCAGGGGCGCATCGCCCAGGGCCGACTGATCGTGATCTCCGTGCTCGATCAGACCCAGGTCTCCATCCCCGTCGAGGCCGACCCCGACATCGCCGCCTGGGCCCTGCGCCAGCTCGACTACACGCTGCTGCAGCATGAACAGACCCTGGCCTGGCAGCACCAGCGCCGCACCGGCCCCCTGCCCTTCGCCTGGCCCACCTTCCGCCCCGGCCAGGAGGAGCTCGCCGCCCGCGTCGAGGCCGAGCTCTACCGCGGCCACCACAGCCTGCTGCTCGCCCCCACCGGCTACGGAAAGACCGCCGCCGTGCTCTTCGCCGCGCTCCGGGTGGCCACGGCCCTGGGCAAGCGGGTCTTCTACGCCACCGCGCGCAACACCCAGGCGAAGATGGCCGAGGACTCCCTGCGGGCGATGGCGGCGCGCGGCCTGCCGATCCGCGCGGTCACGCTGCGGGCCCGGGAGAAGGTCTGCCTCAACGAGGTGGTCTCCTGCCGGCCCGAGGCCTGTCGCTTCGCCGCCGACTTCCACGACAAGGTGCGCGACCACGATCTCGTCGCCGCGCTGTGGTCGGAGGGCGGGGTGCCCGGGGTGGATGCGGTGGTCGACAAGGGTGAACAGTTTACGGTCTGCCCCTTCGCGCTGGGCCTCGATCTGGCCGACAACGCCGACGTGATCATCGGCGACTACAATTATGTCTTTGACCCGGCCGTGCGCCTCACCGCCTTCTTCGAGCGGCCCGAGGACTGGATCGTCATCGTCGACGAGGCCCACCAGCTCCCCGATCGCGCCCGCGGCTACGGCTCGCCCGAGCTGCGCCTGGGCCTGCTGGAGCAGGCGGCGGACCTCCTGAACGATCACCCCGAGTCGGCGAGCCTGCGGCCCTTCACCGACCTGCTCGATGAGGTCGCGGAGCTGCTGCGGGCCGGCATCTCCACCATCCCGGCCGACGCCCGGGACGGCGAGATCGGCGAGAGCCTCGCCGAAGGCCTCGACAAGGCCATCCTGCTGCGCCTCGCGGCCGCCGCCGAGGGCATGGCCCTTGAGTGGGCCCTGCGCAACAGCGTGAGCGCCGTCTTTCCCACGGGCACCCCCGACTTGTGGCTCGAGGCGGCCCGCGCCCTGCTCCGTCTGCGCAGCGCGGTCGAGCGGGCCGGCCCAGAGACGGTGGTGATCTGGCGGCGGGGCGGCCCCGCGGCGCCCCTTGGGCCCCAGCGCAGCCTCTTCGGGCGCCTGCCGGCCGGCCCGGCCGATCCGGTGGCCGGGATGGCGCTGTGCTGCCGCGATCCCTCCCGCCTCCTCGCCCCCTTGATGGGCAGCCTCTTCGCCACCGTGATGATGTCGGCCACCCTCGAGCCGCCCGACTTCTACGCCGCGATGGCCGCGATCCCCGAGGCCCGCCTCGCCGTGCTGCGCTCGCCCTCGCCCTTCGATCCGGCCCGTCGCAAGGTGCTGGTGGTGCCCAGCATCTCCACCGAGTTTCGCCACCGGGACCGCGATCGCAGCGCCACCGCCCGCCTCATCCACGAGGCCCTCTCGGCGGTGCCCGGCAATGCGGCCGTCTTTTTTCCCAGCTTCGCCTACCTGGAGTCGATCCGCCCCCTGCTCAAGGGCACCAGCCGCCCCCTGTTGGTGCAGGACCGCGGACTCGACGAGGCCGGCCGGGAGCGGCTCCTCGCCACGATGCGCCAGGGCGAAGGCCATGCGCTGCTCGCCGTGCTGGGCGGGGTCTTCTCTGAAGGGGTCGACCTGCCCGGATCGGCGCTGCTGGCCGCGATCATCGTCGGTCCAGCCCTGCCGGCGGCAACCCTGGAGCGCCGCTTGCTCGAGGCCTGGTTTGAGGAGCGCTACCAGCAGGGCACCCGCTACGCCTGGCAGGTGCCGGGCATGGGCCGGGTGCTGCAGGCCGCCGGCCGGGTGATCCGCACCGAGACCGACCGGGGCGCGATTGTTCTGCTTTGCAGGCGATTTGTTCAGCCTGAGCTCGCCTCCTTCTTCCCCGCCGACTGGAACCCCGAGCGCACCACCAGCCCCGGCCTCGCCCTCGCTGGCTTCTGGGGGCCTTGACAGGGGCCCCCCCTGGGCCGATGCTGCCCCCGCACCCTCGCGAGGAAGACAGGAGCGCCGTGGACTTCGTTCGGATCTACGAGAACCGCCATCCCCTCGATCTCTTGGAGGCCCGGGTGGTGCGCAAGGCGCTGGAGCGCCCCGACGACCTCAGCCCCGAGCTGGTCGCCGGCCTGCGCTATGTGCTGTCCTTCGCCCGCATGGGCCTCGTGCGGAATGTGCGCGGCGAAGACATCGATCTCACCGAGATGTTGACCCCCCACCGCTGGCGGGTGACCGAGGCCCTGCGCCCGCCCCTCACCGGCGACGACGACACGCTGTGGGGCGCCATCCGCGAGCTGCCGGCCCTGGTGCACGCCACCCGGAGCTGGCGCAGCCGCATCCTGGAGACCACCGCCCTCGATCGCCCCAGCCTGGAGGCCGAGGTCACCACGCGGCAGCTCGTGGTGGTCTCCGGCGGCGGCGGCGGCAGCGGCTATGGCTACGCCGGCGCCTTTCGGGCCTTGCACCACGCGGGGTTGCAGCCCGAGCTGCTGGCCGGCACCAGCATCGGCTCGCTGCTGAGCATGTTTCGGGCCCGCTACCGGGTCTTTGACGGCTCGGCCCTGGTGGCCGCTGCGCAGCGTCTGTCCTGGAATACGGTCTTTCGCGTGCTGCAAACCGAGAGCCGCTACGGAATCCCGGCCACCTTGCGGCTCTACCTGCGCACGGCGCTCGAGAGCATGTTCAAGACCCGCGACGGCCGCACCATGACCTTCCGCGACGTCGAGATCCCCCTGCTCGTGGTGGCCACCGGCCTCACCGTCGAGGGGCTCAAGCACGATCTGTCCTACTACGAGCACTTCCTCGACGATGTCGTGACCCCCGGCGCCATCGCCCGCACCGGCGGCATCAAGCGCGTGGGGCGCCTCGTCGGCGTGGTGCGCGATCTGATGAGCGATCCCGAGGCCCTGCGCGAGGTGGTCTTTGGCGCCGATCCGTTGACGATGGACGTCGACGTGCTCGACGCGGCGGGCTTTTCGAGCGCCGTGCCGGGCATCATCCACTACGACGTGCTCCGCGATGATCAGCGCACCAAGCGGCTCCTCGACCAGCTCTACGCCGCCTATGGCATCACCCGGCTCACCGAGGGTGGCCTCGTGAACAATGTGCCAGCACGCCCGGCCTGGACCGAGGTGATGCGCGGGCGGATCGTGCGCCGCAACCCCTTTGTATTGGGTCTGGACTGCTTCGCTCCCAAGCCGATGAGCCTCGCCTTCTACCCGCTCCAGCAGGTGGTGCGCCCCAATGTCAAGGCCAACCAGCCCTACATGGACCACTACTTCGCCCTCGACCGGCGACTGTCTCCGGTGAACCTCGTGCCCAGCGTGCAGGAGGTGGGTGAGGCGATGGACTGGACGGCCGAGGAGCTGAAGCCGCACCTGCCCTTCATCCAGGCGATGTGCACCCCCTTCGCCTCCCTGGCCGACGCCGGCGAGGCGGCCTGATCCAGTCGCCCGGATCGCGGCGAGGATCTGCGCCAGCACGCCTTCGCCGCCGGTCGCCTCCGGGGGATTTACCTACGAGGGAGCCGAGGGGCTGACAGCGCGCCTGTCGCGCTGCTCGTGCGGATCTTCGCCGACCGCCCCCCTCCCCCGACCAAGCCCCCACCTGACAACCGTCAGGACTGACACCCCCACACCCGCCGGAAAGTCAAGCACTTCAAGCTGGCACAGGCCTTGCTTTAGGGCCCGGCATCACCCGCTGCGGCGGGGTGGAGGTTGGGTCATGGCCTGTAGCGTGTTGTCGGGCGCCCTCGTGGGCGTCGATGGGGTGCCTGTCACGGTCGAGGTGGACCTGCTGCGGCGGCTGCCCGCGGTGGTCATCGTCGGGCTGCCGAACGGGGCGGTGAAGGAGAGCGCCGACCGGGTGCGCTCGGCCCTCCAGCAGGCCGGCTACGATTTTCCCAAGCGCCGGGTGGTGGTCAACCTCGCGCCGGCCGACCTGCGCAAGGCCGGCACCGCCTATGACCTCCCCATCGCCATCGGCGTGCTGGTCGCCTCCGAGCAGCTCCCCGATGATCGCGCCGCTGGCACGCTCTTCGTCGGTGAGCTGTCCTTGGAGGGTCGGCTGCGGCCGATCCGCGGCGCCCTCTCCCTGGCCCTGATGGCGGCGGCCCAGGGCTGGAAGCGGGTGGTGCTGCCTGCCGAGAGCGCCCCCGAAGCCGCGATGGTGCGCGACATCGAGGTGCTGGCCGCCCCCGACCTGGACGCGGTCTGTCGCTGGATGATGGGCCAGGACTGTCTCTCCCCGCCGCCGCCCGCCCCGCCGCCGGCCTCTTTCTCCGACCAGGATCTGCGCGAGGTTCGTGGACAGAACCGGGCCCGCCGGGCCTTGGAGATCGCCGCCGCTGGCGGCCACAACCTGCTGATGGTGGGCTCGCCAGGCTGCGGAAAGACGATGCTGGCGGCCCGCCTGCCCACCATCCTGCCGAGCCTCACCTTCACCGAGTCGGTGGAGATCACCCGGGGTCACTCGGTGGCCGGCTTGATGCCGCCCGGCGCCGGCCTGATGAACCGGCGTCCCTTCCGCGCGCCCCACCACAGCATCACGGCCTCGGGGATGGTCGGCAACGCCTTCCTTCAGCCCGGCGAGGTCAGCCTGGCCCACCAGGGCGTGCTCTTCCTCGATGAGCTGCCGGAGTTTCAGCGCCATGTGCTGGAGCTGCTCCGCGCACCCCTGGAAGATCGCGAGCTGCGACTGACCCGGGCCCAGGGCAGCGTGGTCTTTCCGGCGGGCTTCTCGCTCATCGCCGCGGCGAACCCCTGCCCTTGCGGCTTTCAGGGCCATCCCACCCGGCCCTGCTCCTGCGGCCCGGCCGTGATCGAGCGCTACCGCAGCCGGCTCTCGGGGCCGCTGCTGGACCGCATCGACCTGCAGGTCTGGGTGCAGCCGGTGGACGGTGGCCAGCTCGTGAACGGAGCTCCGGGCGAAGACTCCGCCACCGTTCGCGCCCGGGTGGAGGTGGCGCGGGCCCGCCAGCAGGCGCGCTACGCTGGGGCCTCCTTCTCCTGCAACGCCGCCCTCTATGGCGACCACATCCGCGAGATGGCGCAGCCCACCGCCGCCGCCAGCCGCCTGCTCCAGCAGACCATCGACGCCCAGGGCCTCTCGGCTCGCACCTGGGCCCGACTGCTGAAGGTGGCGCGCACCCTCGCTGATCTCGATGGCGCCGAGCGGGTGGACACCCCGCAGCTCCTGGAGGCCAGCTCCTACCGCCTGCAAGAGGCCCCGACGGCGCCATGAGCCCCTTCGCCCTGCTCCTGGGGGCGCGGCTGGTGGGGGTGGTGGACCGGGTCGAGGGAGAGATCGCCGTGGTGGAAGCCGCCGACGACCTCTTTGTCGACCTGCCCCTCACCCTGCTGCCGCCCGGCACCACCGAAGGCGACCGGGTGCTGCTCTCGGCCCGCCGCCCGCCTCTGTTCAGCTTTTCCCGCTTCTCTGTGTCGCAAAACCCCTCGGCCGTCTCGGGAGCGGCCCTGGGTGTCTCCCCTCCCGCTGTGTCTCTTCACACCCACGAGGACTGAACCATGTCGACCCATCGCACCTCCACCGACGCCCGCTCCACCGCCCTCTCCGAGGCGATCAGCCGCCTGGACAAACAGTATGGCAACAACACCGTGATGCGCCTGGGCGACCAGGCCCGTCAGCCGATCGAGGCGATCTCGACGGGCTCGATCAACCTCGACCTGGCGGTGGGCTGCGGCGGCTACCCCCGCGGCCGGGTGGTCGAGATCTACGGCCCGGAGGCCTCGGGCAAGACCACCCTCACCCTGCACGCCATCGCCTCCTGCCAGGCGGCCGGCGGCACCGCCGCCTTCATCGACGCCGAGCACGCCCTCGACCCCAACTACGCCGCCGGCCTCGGCGTGGACCTCGACAACCTGCTGATCGCCCAGCCCGACGACGGCGAGCAGGCCCTCGACATCTGCGAGAGCCTCGTCTCTTCGGGCGGCGTGGACCTCATCATCATCGACTCGGTGGCGGCCCTGGTGCCGCGGGCCGAGCTCCAGGGCGAGATGGCCGATCAGCAGATGGGGCTGCAGGCCCGCCTGATGAGCAAGGCGCTGCGCGTCCTGACCGGGGCGGCCCACCGCACCAACACCACCATCATCTTCATCAACCAGCTCCGCCAGAAGATCGGCGTGACCTTCGGCAGCAACGAGGTCACCGCTGGTGGCAACGCGCTCAAGTACTACGCCAGCCTGCGCCTCGACGTGCGCCGGGTGGGCAGCCTGAAGGACGGCACCGACGCCGTGGGCAACCGCACCAAGGTCAAGGTGGTGAAGAACAAGATGGCGCCGCCCTTCCGGCAGATTGAGTTCGACATCATCTACGGCAAGGGCATCAGCACCGACGCCGAGCTGATCGAGATCGCCGAGGCCCGCGGCCTCGTGACCCGCTCGGGCTCCTGGTACACGATGGGCGACACCCGCCTGGGCCAGGGCCGCGACAAGGCCCGGGAGTTCCTGCTGGCCAACCCCGCCGTCCAGGCCCAGCTCCGCCACACCATCCTGGCCGCCGGCGCGGTGGGCATGGTGCCGGTGCTGGAGGCCTAGTCTGTTCAACCCAACGGCTGGCGCATGGGGCGTCGGCCGCCGGGGGCTCCTCGTCCCTACACCACATGCCCCGGTCTGCCAGACCCTGGCGCGGGGCCCCCGGTTCCTTTTCTCTCACGCTCTGTTTTTTCAGGCCACGCGAAAATGAGCACTGACGGGGGCGCCATCGGGCACCCGCAGCTCGGAGACGCCGATCCCATGCGCGATGTAGGGGCGAACAAAGGTTCCGTAGTCGGCCTCGTGGCCGAGCTTGCGCAGCATGGCGTAGATGCCGCCCAGGGCGCGGTGCAGAAAGACGAGGTTGCGCGGGCTGCGCACGTCGGTGCGGCGAATGACGCGGGGGGCCAGCTTGTTGACCCGGTCCATCACGTCGTCGCTGGGAATGCCGCAGCGGTAGTAGGGCATACAGAGGGGCCCGACGATGGCGCTGCCGAGCTCCCAGAGCAGCGACTCGGCCTCGGGCTCGGCGCTGGCCAGGGTGCCGAGGTGGCGGCTGGCCTCCAGGAAGCGGGGGCGATCCTGGTTGATGATCGACAGGGCCATGCGGGCGTAGTCGGCGACCCAGTCCACGTCGAAGCGCTTGACGCAGCCAAAGTCGAGGAGGCCCACGCCGCCGTCGCTGCGGAAGAGGTAGTTGCCGCCGTGCGGATCGGCGTGCAGGGCCCGCATCCGGTAGAACATCTCGTGAAAGCCCCGCACCAGCAGGTTGCCGGCGCGCTGGCGGGCGGCGGGGGTGGCCGACTCCAAGAAGCGCTCCAGGGGCAGGCCGTCGAGGCGGTCCATCGTGAGCACCCGGCCGGTGCACAGCTCGGGGTAGGTGCGCGGCACGCTCAGGCCCTCCACCCCGGCGAGGCCGCGGCGGAGCTGCTCCATGTTGGCGGCCTCCTGGTAGTAGTCGAGCTCCTCGTTCAAGCGGTCGCGGATCTC
>JBEIQK010001028.1:0-1948 GCA_040376505.1 Alphaproteobacteria bacterium
CGTGGGCAGCAGCGACTTGAGCTTGGTGAGGTCTCCCCAGGTCGGCGGAACCAACGCCAGCTCCACCTCGGGGCCGTCGGTGATGCCGTCGCTGTCGGAGTCCTGAACATCCGGCTGGGTGCCCCAGACCCGCTCGTCGCCATCCGAGAGCTCGTCGAAGTCGCTGTCGGGGTTGAGCGGATCGGTCGCCGTATAGGCCCCGGAGTCCACCTCATCGCCGTCGCTCAGGCCGTCGGTGTCGGAGTCGGGCAGGCGGGGGTCGGTCTCCAGGTAGGTGAAGCCAGTGCAGTCCCCGTCCAGCAGCGGGTCGGAGTCGACGGATTTGTTTGCTTCGCGGCCATCGATGAGCCCGTCGTGGTCGCTGTCGATGTCGATCGGGCTCAGCTCCACGCCGTCGATGTCGCCGAGCAGGTCGCTCCAGCTTACCTCATCGCCGTCGCTCATACAGTCGTCATCGGAGTCGTAGGCGTTGGGGTCGGTGCCGAGGGAGATCTCTACGCTGTAGATGAGCCCATCCCGATCCACATCGGAGTCCCCCAAGGTGGCCGAGGGCTCGTCGTCGACGCCATCCCACAGGCCGTCGTCGTCGCTGTCCTGTGAGCAGGAGCTGGTCATGAAGGCCCGCTCGTCTCCGTCGCTCAGGCCGTCGTTGTCGGAGTCGGGAGAGGTGGGGATCTCGCAGAGGTAGGCCGACTCGATGTTGTCGTTCAGGGTGTCGCCATCGGAGTCTTGCAGGCAGATGTGGGTGTAGTGCTCGCCCCCATCGGCATCGTAGTAGGCCTTGTTGGTCTCCACCTCATTGGGGAGGGTGTCGCCATCGCAATCGTAGTCGATGTGGGCCACAAAGGCCGGATCGGCCACATAGCAGGCCGCGCAGGGGTCTTCTTCGGCCGGCGCGGTGTCGACCGCCCCGGTGTCGACCGAGCCGGTGTCGGCCCAGTCCGTGTCGATGGGGGTGCCGCCGCTGTCGACCTCGACGGTGGCGGTGTCGCCGGGGCGCCCTTTGTTGGTGACCGGCACCGAGCAGGCGAGGAGGGAGAGCAGACCAAAGGGCACGAGGCGGAGGGAGGAGGGTGTGGCCATGAGCAGTTCCGGAGGCGAGTGGATGGTCACGAGGCGGGGCTAACCCGGCGCGTTCGACGTGCGCGCACCAAAGCCCGCCTGCAAGGCCCGTGCCAATGGAAATTCAAATGGTTTCACCGGCTCCGACAACCGTCAGGTTGACGGACCCGCAAAAACCAGCCGCCAACGCCTGACAGTTCTCCGTCACCCCACCCTTTACGGCTCGTTGCGCCGCCAGGCGATCAGATCCAGCAGCTCCGTCTGCTGCTGCCCGACCTGTACAAAGCCGGCCCTCCCGCCAGCCACCCGGGGCGCCAGGGGCGGCAGGTCGCGGGCGTCGTAGTGGTCGGCCACGAGCTGCAGCAGGATGCGCCGCTCATCGGGCCAGCCGGCGCCCCGCGGATGGATGGTCAGCAGCGCATCGATCTCGTCGAAGAGCTCGTAGGTGCCCACCGGATCACCGATCACCCCCCGAACAGCGGCCCGCGGCCAGCGCTCCCGGGCCGCCAGCACCACAAAGCCCTCAAAGAGGCCCTCGTCCTCGGAGAGCACGGCGATCTGTACAGGTGGCCCGCCCTCGCCCAGGGCCGTGAGCGCCGCTGGGAGCGGCCAGTCCTCAAAGCTCGGCGGCCGGGCCAGCGTGTGGCGCGGGCTCACCAGGGCCTCGGGCAGGGCGGGGCCGGCGAGGCGGTTGGCCGGCAGCCAGCCGGTGCCCAGGGTGGCGAAGGCCAGCAGCCCGCCGACCAGACCGAGGCCGGCGAGGCGCGGCCGGGCGGCAGCCAGCACGGCCAGGGGCCCCAAGGCCGGCAGGGTGTAGTAGGCCTGCTTCTTGGCGATGAAGGTGAAGAGCAGCAGCGGCAGCCCGGCGGCGGCGATGAGCGGCCAC
>JBEIQK010000671.1:0-3719 GCA_040376505.1 Alphaproteobacteria bacterium
ATCGTTGGCACCCTGATGCAGCGCCGCGGCGTCATCATCTCGTCGAGCCAGCAGGAAGGCTACACGATGGTCGACGCCGAGGTCCCCCTCTCCGAAATGTTCGGCTACTCCACCACGATCCGCAGCGCCACGCAGGGCAAGGCGGAGTTCACGATGGAGTTCGCCAAGTACATGCAGGTGCCGGGCAACGTGGCCACCGAGCTCATCAAGAAGTTCCAGGAGAAGAAGGCCGCCGAGTAAAGCCGGCGCCTCTCCTGCAGGCCCCCCGCTCGGCTTTGGCTGGGCGGGGGGTCTCTGTTTGGGCCTCAGACCAGCGCCACCTCACCCTCGGGCCGGTGGCGATCGTCCAGGCCCGCGGCGATGCGGCGCCAGGCCTCGGCCACCGCCTCGCCCCGATCGCCCAGCGGCACCTCCACCGGCGCGCCGACCACCAGCCGCACGGGATGGGGCCGCAGGGTGGGGGCGTCGAGGGCGAAGACGCGATCGGCCTGGGAGATCGAGAGGGGCAGGATCAGGCCCTCCCCGGGCAGGGCGTAGCGGGCCACCCCCTTCAAGAAGGGCTGCAGGCGCCCATTCCGGGCCCGGGAGCCCTCGGCGTAGACCAGCACCGGCCGGCCCTGGCGCATCAGGCCCTGGGCGAGGCGGATGGTGTCGAGCGCGATGCGGGCGACCTCCCGCGGGCTGAGGGCGGCCTCGTTGTGGGCGAGTTGGGTGCTTTGGGCCGTCTTCACCGTGGAGAGGCAGAAGGCGGCGAAGCGGCGGAAGGGCGTGTCGTAGACCTTTGGCCCGGCGACGGCGACCAGGGCGTCGGCGAAGGTGCTGGCGCCGGACCCGGCGAGGAGGGCGTCGGTGGCCTGGGTGTCGACGTAGGAGAGGTGGTTGCAGAGCACCAGGGTGGGCCGGCCATCCAAGGCCGACAGGTGCTCCAGCCCCTCCACCGTAGAGCCGACCAGCAGGGCCCCCATGTAGGCGCGGCTGATGATCTTGCCGATGGGATGGGCCTCGTAGAGGGCATAGGCCTCGCCGGTGCGCTGAAACTGGTCCAGGGCCAGGGCCAGGGCCTCATCGGGAAAGGCGGCCAGCAGGCCGCTCAGCCGCTCGGCCAGGGTGTCGGTCTCGGCCCCCTCAACGTGGCTGGCGATCCAGCCGGGCAGGGCGGCGCGGGCCAGGGCGGGGGTGAGCTGGCCGAGCAGCTCGGCGGTGAGGGCGACAGGGGGCACGAATTCCTCCTCAAGCAAGGCCGACCGGAACGAGCGCCGCAGAAGCGGCCCACCTCCGTTCACGCCAACGCCGCGATGGTGTAACCTTGCCGAAAATGCCCTCCCGCATCCCCCAGGTGATCCTCGACGCCGACGCTGCCCACCATCGCGTGCTGCAGCGCGTGTCCTTTTCGCGCTACCTGAACCCGATCAACGACGAAGAGGCGCGGATGGCCTTCCTCCGCGGGGCCGAGGCGCCGCCCTTCGTCTACCACCCCCTGGTGGAGGCCGATGAGCTGCTGCGTGAGCTCGACGGCCTGCGCCCGCCCACCGACCACCCGGCCGGCCGCCTCGTCAACCGCTGCGTGGACAGCACGGCCCTGCTGGTGCTCGCCTTGCGCGATCGCAGCGCCAGCGCCTTCGACGCCCTGGCCCGCCTGTCGCGCTGGTACCCCGAGGCCGAGGTGCTGAGCCTCGATCTGCCCGACGAAGAAGGCCCCATCCTGCCCTCCGACGTCGACGCCGCGCAGATCATGGAGCGCCTGCGCGCCGCCCTGGCCGAGCGCGGCCTGCGGGGCTGGGTCGTCGAGGCCGATCCGGTGATGTCGGCCCGGGTGCTGGTCGACGGCGCCAAGCAGATCATCCGGGTCAAGCCGCGGGCCCGCTTCAACGCCCGCGACCTCGATCGCCTCGTGGTGCACGAGATCGACGTCCACGCCACCCGCAGCGTGAACGGCGCCGCCCAGGAGCTGCGCTGCTTCGAGACCGGCCTGCCCGACTCGCTGCACACCGAGGAGGGCCTCGCCATGTACGCCGAGGAGGTGGCCGGGGTCTCGGCGCCTGGCACCCTGCACCGGCAGCTCCAGGTGGTGCGGGCCATCGACAAGGCGCGCGGGGCCGGCTTTCGCGAGGTCTTCGACGCGATCCGGGAGGAGCATGGCGCCGGGCTCGCCTGGAGCATCTGCCACCGCATCAAGCGCGGGCTCGCGCGCCCCGAGGAGCCCGGTGTCTACGCCAAAGACAGCGTCTACCTCGTGGGGCGGATGCGGGTGGAGCGCTGGCTGCGCCGGGGCGGCGACATCGCCCTGCTCTACGTCGGCAAGGTGGGCCTCGACGACCCCGTCGCCACCTGGCTGGCCGAAGGCTGGCTGCGCCCGCGGCCCGTGCCCGGCTTCTGGCGGCGGCTGCGCGAGGCCTAGTCGACCTGCACCAGCTCGTTCATCATGGGGAACTCCTCTTTCAGGAGGGCCTCCACGCCCATCTTCATGGTCATGATCGACGAGGGGCAGGTCGAGCAGGAGCCGACGAGCTTGACGTAGATGTTGTTGTCCTCGACCTTGATGAGGCGGATGTCGCCGCCGTCGCCCTGGAGCGCCGGGCGCACCATGTCGTCGAGGATGTCTTGCACCTTGTCGAAGGAGATGGCCGGGCCGGCGGTGTCATCGTCGGCGGCCATCGGGCGGGGCGGGGCGGCCTCCACCACGGGCTCAACGACGGGGGCCGGGGGCTCCTCCACCGCGGCGGGGGCGGGCGGGGCGGCCTCGACCACCGGGGCGGGCGGGGCCTCCTCGACGGGGGCGGCCTGCACGGCCGGGGCGGGCTCGGCGGGCCGGCTCTGCCAGTTGGGCGCCGTGGTGTCGGAGGGCTCATCGCCCATGAGGCGCTTGATTCCGTCTTTGAGCTTCTGACGCAGGCCGAAGGGGGTCATGGAGTCCTCTCGTGACGCCGCGCCCTAACCTGACGTGTACGGAAGGGTTGCCCGCCGCGAAAAAACTACCCGCGCCGGCGCCAGATGAGCTCCCGCATGATCTCGGTGGGGCCGCCGCCGATGCTGAAGAGGCGCTGATCGCGGAAGAGGCGCTCCACGAGGCACTCGCGCATGTACCCCATGCCGCCGTGGAGCTGCACCGCCGCGTCGGTGACCCGGGCCGCGGTGGCGGCGGCCATGTTCTTCGCCATCGCCGCCTCTACGGTGACGTCCTCGCCGCGGCGGTGGCGCTCGGCCACCGTGGCGACAAAGGCGCGGGCGGCGGCCTCCTCGGTGGCCATCTCGGCGATGCGGTGGCGCACCACCTGAAAGCCGTCGAGGGTGCGGCCAAAGGCCTCGCGGCCGGCGATGTGGCGCTCGGTCTCCTCCAAAGCGAGGCGGCTCACGGCCACGCCGCTGGCGGCGAGCAGCAGCCGCTCGCTGGTGAAGTTGATCATCACGCCCAGAAAGCCGATGCCCTCGTCGCCGATGCGGTTCTCCACGGGCACCTCGCAGCCCTCGAAGAAGAGCTCGGCGGTGTCGCTGGCCCACCAGCCCATCTTCTTCAAAGGCTGGCCCACCCGAAAGCCGGGCGCCCCCTTCTCCACGACGAAGATGCTGAGCCCGCCGTGCTTGTCGTCGCTGGTGCGGGCGAGGACCGTGACAAAGTCGGCGCGGCAACCGCTGGTGATGAAGGTCTTCTGGCCGTCCAGGATGTAGCGGTCGCCGACGCGCCGGGCCCGGGTGCGCAGGCCGGAGACGTCGGAGCCGGC
>JBEIQK010000639.1:0-3948 GCA_040376505.1 Alphaproteobacteria bacterium
CCGATGCCGAGGAGCGCGCCCTTGAGGATGGTGGGGAGGAGGGATCCGCCGCTCGGGGAGGGAGGGCGGGGCGGGGGAGCCGGCCGGGGGGCTGGCTGTGCCACGGGCCGGGGCGGCGGCTCGGGGCGGGGGAGCGGGATGGTGCCGACCTCGGGAGAGGCGGAGGAGGGGACGAAGACCGGCGGCCGAGCCGGAGCGGCCGGACGGGGCGCCGGAGGAGCCGGAGAGGGCGGCGGCGCCGGAGGCAGCACCACCGGCGGGGCGGCGGCCGCCGGCGCAGGGGGTGGCACCGAGCGGTTGCCGGACACGCTCAAGGGCGAGACATCTTCGCCCAGCAGCGGCGCGTCGGCAACTGCGCCCTGTGAGGATTGTATGGGGACGGTGCGCCCGACGAGGCTGGCCGTGTCGGCCGCCGGGTGCCGCTGGGTGAGGATGGCGGTCACCAGCGGTTGGGCCCAACTTCGCGCCGAGGGGCCCCCGGCCTGGTCGGCGAGGTCCATCAGGGTGCGCTCGACCTCGGCGGCGTCGGGGCGCTCGGCCGGGTTCCACACCAGCATCCGCCGCAAGAGGGGCACCAGCGGCGTATAGGCGGGCTTGAGCCGCTCCAGGTTGGCGACGACGCGCTTCTCGTGGCCGTCCTGGCGGGTCTTGGGCTGACCAAAGGGCTCGCCAATGGCGGCCTGCCACATTGACAAGGCCAGCCCGTACACGTCGGCCGCCGAGGTGACCTCGCCGGTGACGATGTACTCGGGCGCCATGTAGTTCAGCGTGCCGAGCACCATGTGGCCGGTGAAGCTCTCGCGGGCGTCGAAGCGGGCGCGGGCCACGCCGAAATCGAGGAGCTTCACCACGCCGACGCTGGTGATCATCATGTTGGCCGGCTTGACGTCGCGGTGCACGACGTTGAGCGGCTGGCGGGTGGAGGGGTGAATCGCCCGGTGGGCCCGGGACAGCGCGCCGGCGACCTGGCCGCCGATCTCGGCCAGGGCCCGCAGCCCGGGGCGGTGGCCGGCCTTCACCAGCGTGTCGAGGTCGGTGCCCTCGATGTACTCCATCACCACCGCGTCGGCGCCTTCGATCTGGACCATGTCCAGCACCTTCAAGATGGCGTCATCTTGGAGGAGGCCGAGCAGGCGGGCCTCATCGCGAAAGCGGGCGAGGAATTCCTCGCTGTCGGGCCGGTCGCGGTTGAGCACCTTGACCGCCACGGGGCGGCGGAAGGACTTTCCGCTGACCAGCTCGGCCAGGTAGACGGTGCCGAAGGCGCCAGCGCCGATCGTTCGAGTGAAGCTTAGACTTCGCATGACCGGCGCACCTTAGCACGCGGCGGCCGGGCAGCCGCGGCTACTCGTCGATGGGGGTCATCCAGACGGTGTCGGCGCTCAGCCCGAGCAGCGCCAGGGCCCGGGCGTAGCGCTCGGGGAGGGGCACCTCGAAGAGCACGGCGGGATCGATGTCGGTGACGATCCACGAGCCGCGCTCGATCTCGGCGTCGAGCTGGCCTGCGCCCCAGCCGGCGTAGCCGAGGCAGAGGAAGAAGCGCTCTCCGGCGCCAAAGAGCTCGGCGAGGCGGGCCGACGAGAGGGAGACCCAGATCCCCGGCGCCGGGTTCCAGCCTTCGTCCTCGTCGCCGGGGCCGCCCCAGACCACAAAGCCAGTGCCGGGGCCCACCGGCCCGCCCCACCAGGTCGGGCTCTGGGGCGAGGCGGGGGCGGCCAGCTTCATCTGCTCGGCCACCATCCCCAGGCTGATGGGCCCGTCGCGGTTGATGATGAGGCCCAAGGCGCCTTCTTCATCGTGCTGGCAGAGCAGCACCACGGCCCGCTCAAAGTGCGGGTCGCGCATCTGGGGGCTGGCGACGAGGAAGCCGATGGGCACCGATCAGCCCGACGCGCTGTAGTCGCGGATGGGCTCGATGCGGGGCGCCTTGCCCTGGGTGATGACCTCTTCGGTGATCACGACCTCGCGGATGTTGTCGTGGCTGGGCACGTCGTACATGATGTCGAGCATCGTGGTCTCCAAGATGGTGCGCAGGCCGCGCGCCCCGGTCTTGCGCTCGGCCGCCTTGGTGGCGACGGCGCGCAGGGCCTCGGGCGTGAAGAGGAGCTTCACCTTCTCGAACTTGAAGAGCTTCTGGTACTGGCGCACGATGCTGTTGCGCGGCTCCGACAGGATGGTGACGAGGTCTTCGACGTCGAGCGAGTCCATCACGGCGAGGATGGGCAGGCGGCCGATGAACTCGGGGATGAGGCCAAAGCGCTCGAGGTCTTCGGGGCCCACCTTGCGCAGCAGGTTCTTCTCTTTCTTGGCGTCGAGGCGCTCTTCGCCCCGCTCGGCGTCGAAGCCGACGGTGCGCCGCCCGATGCGCTGCTCGATGACCTTGCCGATCCCCTCAAAGCTGCCGCCGCAGATGAAGAGGATGTTGCTGGTGTCGATCGAGATGTGCTCCTGATTGGGCAGGCGCTTGTTGCCCTTGATCTGGATGCTGGCCTGGGTGCCCTCGATGATCTTGAGCAGGGCCTGCTGCACGCCCTCGCCCGACACGTCGCGCGAGACCGAGGAGGTGAAGCTCTTGCGGGCCAGCTTGTCGATCTCGTCGATGTAGACAATGCCGCGCATGGTGCGCTCGGCATTGTTGCCAGCCGCCTGGTAGAGATTGAGGATGATGGTCTCGACGTCTTCGCCGACGTAGCCGGCCTCGGTCAGCGTGGTGGCGTCGGCGATCACGAAGGGGACGTCGAGCAGGCGGGCCAGGGTCTGGGCGATCAGCGTCTTGCCGGTGCCGGTGGGGCCGACCAGCAGGATGTTGGACTTCTGGATCTCGACGTCGGGCTTGACGCCATCGGTGCGCTGGTTGATCTCCAGCCGCTTGTAGTGATTGTAGACCGCCACCGCGATCTTCCGCTTCGCGTCGTCTTGACCGATGATGTACTGGTCGAGGTAGGCCTTGATGCGGGCGGGGGCCGGCACCTTGTTGTTGCCCCAGGCCAGCGGCCGCGGCTGGCTGTTCTCTTTGATGATGTCAATACAGAGCCGGATGCACTCCGAGCAGATGTACACGCTCGGCCCGGCGATGATCTTGTCGACCTCTCGCTGGGGCTTGTGGCAGAACGAGCATGCGAGGCCGGAGGGGCTGGAGTACTTTGGCATGAAATCCACGGGGCGCTGGTGGGAGACTATCGACACCGTGCTGGCGGCGTCAACGCCGAGGGGACCGCGCGTGAGCGGCTGCTGCGCTGGGACAACGGACCCAGAACGGTCAGCTGTAGTCGAGCTGAAAGGGCCGTCGGGGAGCGATGGGGGTCGCGGGGAGGCGACGGAGGGGCTGCTTGGAGTATCATCCCGCACGCGGTCTACCCAGGTCGGCCCCCCTTTCCCCCCTCAGGCGAGCCCATGAGCGCATCCATCCCCTTTGTTGGCGACCATTACGACACGCTCGGCGTCGCGAAAGACGCCAGCGCCGAAGAGATCAAGAAGGCCTTCCGCAAGCTGGCGCGGGAGTGCCACCCCGACGTGGCCGGCAACAGCCCGGAGACCCTCAATCGCTTCAACAAGATCCGCAGCGCCTACGAGGAGCTGTCCGACCCCGAGCGGCGCGCCGCCTACGACGCCAAGAACCGGCCGCGGGCGCCGCGAATGCCGGGCCGCGAGGGCCGGATGCCGGGGGGCTTCTTCTACCGGAGCGGGGCGGCCTCGGCGCCGGCCGAGAACCGCAGCCGGATGGGGGGCAAGGGCAACAACATCGATCTGGAGGACCTCTTCGGCGATTTTGGCGGCTCGGACTTTGGCTTTGGCGACAAGATGGCCGCCGCCGCCGGGGAGGGCCCGCCGTCGGCGCCGCCGCGGGGAGCGGCCCGGGGCAGCGGCCGCCAGCCGGGGCGCGACATCACGATGTCGGTGGAAGTGCCGGCCAGCACGGCGGAGTTGGGGGGGACGGTCACCCTGCAC
>JBEIQK010000001.1:0-47587 GCA_040376505.1 Alphaproteobacteria bacterium
CTCCCGGCGCCGTCGAGCGCACCGACGGCGTCGACCAGGACTGCGACGGCATCAGCGACAACCACTCCGCCGCCTACGATGACGACGGCGACGGCTTCTCCGAGGAGTCCGGCGACTGCGATGACGCGGACCCCGCCGCCCACCCCGGCGCCGACGACCCGCCGGGGGACGCCATCGACCAGGACTGCGATGGCCACGACACCTACGTCGACGCCGATGGAGACGGCCTGCCAGCCGAAGAGGGCGACTGCGACGAGTCCAACGCCGCCATCCACCCGGGGGCCGAGGAGGTGGAGAACGGCCAGGACGACGACTGCGACGGCCTCATCGACGAGGGCACCGCCGCGGCAGACGACGATGAAGACGGCTACAGCGAGAAGGAGGGCGACTGCGACGACGCCGACCCGGCGGTGAACCCCGGCGCCGAGGACCCGCCCGGCGAAGACGCCAACTGCGACGGCATCCGGGGCGAGGCCTCCGACGACAGCGGCCATACCGACGACAGCGCCGCGACGGTGGGCAGGGGCGGCAAGGGCGGCTGCAGCCACGCCCCCGGGCCCTCCGCCCTCGGGCTCCTCGGGCTGATCGCCGCTGCGCAGGGAATTCGCCGCCGCCGCTTGTAGCGCGCCTCGCTCGGGGTACCCTACCTCCATGAACCGCACCCGCTGGCCCCAACTCCACCGAAACGCGCTTCGCGGCGTCAAGGTCGCCCTGGTCTACCCGCCCTACGGCCCCGTGAAGAACGAGCCGGGCATCAAGACGGTCAAGGAGAACTACGGGATCTTCCCCTCCCTGTCGCTGCTCTATGTGGCAGGCATCCTGGAGGCCGCGGGCTGCGAGGTGCTCTACCTCGACGCCCACGCCCACGACTGGACCCTCGACGAGACGGTCGACCGCCTGCGGCGCTTTGGGCCGGACTTCATCGGCTACACCATCACCACCTACCTCTTCTTTCAGTCGATGGACTGGATCAAGGCGATCAAGGCGCGGGTGCCAGCGCCGACCATCGTGGGCGGTGTGCATCTGTCCATCTACCCGCGCGAGACGCTGGGCTACCCGGCGATTGACTATGCGATCACCGGCGAGGCCGAGCGCTCCCTCCCCGATCTGGTCGAGGCCTTGGTGCTCAAGCGCAACCTCGCCGATGTGCGTGGGGTGGCCTTCCGCCAACCCGACGGGGCGGTGGTGGTGACGCCCAAGGCGGTCGACGTCGACGTAGACGATGTGCCCTACCCAGCCCGCCACCTCATCGACAACAGCGTCTACTTCAGCTTCATCAGCCAGCTCCGCAACTTCACCTGCTTCATCACCAGCCGCGGCTGCCCCTACAAGTGCATCTTCTGTGAGCAGGGCAGCAAGCCCTTCCGCGCCCGCTCGCCCAAGAACGTGGTGGATGAGCTGGAGCTGTGCGCCAAGGAGCACGGCATCCGCGAGCTCGACTTCTTCGACAGCTCCTTTACGATCCGCAAAGACCGCGTGATCGAGATCTGCGCCGAGATCAACCGCCGCAAGCTCGACATCGCCTGGGCGGCCCGCACCCGCGTGGACTGCATCTCCGACGATGTGCTGGCGGCGATGAAGCGCGGCGGCTGCAACCGGATTTATTACGGCATCGAGAGCGGCAGCCGGGAGATCCTGCAGACCTTGAAGAAGTCGACCAGCATTGAGCAGTACAAAGAGGTAGTCTCGCGCACCAAGGCCAATGGCATCAACACCTTTGGCTACTTCATGGTGGGCAACCCCTACGAGACGCCGGCCACCATCCGGCAGACGATCCGCCTCGCCCTGGAATTGGACCTCGACTACGCCCAGTTCAGCAAGGTCACGCCGATGCCGGCCACCGAGATGTACACCCTGCTGCTCAAGGAGACCGGGCGCGACTACTGGCGCGAGCACATCGAGAAGGGCATTGACGAGGCCATCCCCCGGCCGCTGTGCACCATGACCGACGCCGAGATCCAGCGCTGGACCCGCCTCGCCTACCTGCGCTTCTACTACCGGCCGCGGTACATGGCCCGGGCGCTCGGTCGACTGAAGAGCACCGAAGAGCTGGCCCGCAGCGTGAAGACGGCCTGGCTGATGCTGGTCACCAGCCCCGCTTCGGAGGGCGAAGACGCCGGAATGGAGGTCCTGGCGTAACCGCCTCCGCGCTCCGGCATACGCACCCCTGCCCCCCGCTGGAGCGACCGATGATGATCCGCACCCTTGCTTTGAGCCTCCTCCTCGCCTGCAATTCCGGCCCCACCGAGGCCGCCGCACCCACCACCGACAAAAGCACGATGGCGACCACGCCGCCGGTCGGCCCGGGTCAGGCCGCGGCGGTCTTCGCGGGCGGCTGCTTCTGGTGTTTGGAGTCGGACTTTGACAAGCTGCCCGGCGTGATCGCCACCACCTCGGGCTACGCCGGCGGGCACCTCAAGAGCCCCACCTACGAGGATGTCGTGCGCGAAGACACCGGCCACCAGGAGGTGGTGCATGTGGTCTACGACACGAGCAAGCTCAGCTACGAGGCCCTGCTCACCTACTTCTGGCGCCATATCGACCCCACCGACAACGGCGGACAGTTCTGCGATCGGGGCGACAGCTACCGGCCGCTGGTCTTCACCGCCTCGCCTGAACAGTCCCAGGTGGCCGAGAAGAGCAAGGCGGCGCTGGCGGCGAGCGGGGTGCTGGCGAAGCCGGTGGTGGTGGAGGTGAAGGCGCTCACCGTCTTCTACCCGGCCGAGGTCTATCACCAGGACTTTCACAGCAAGAACCCCGACCACTACCAGCGGTACCGCAAGGGCTGCGGCCGCGACGCGCGGGTGCGCGCGGTCTGGGGCGGCGCCTAGGCCCGGTGTGGCGAGGCGGGGCGGCGCTGGCTACGATTGGAGCTCTCGCCGAGGTGCCCGTTGCTCCGTGCCCCAGTGGTCCCTGCCCTGCTGCTGCTCTCCCTTTCCTGCTCGCAGAAGGCGAGCTTCTACGCCCCGCAGGAGGACACCGCGCTCCAGGACGCCGACGCGGACGCCGACGCCGACAGCGACACCGATGTGGACGATGGTGATGTCGACGGCGACGGCTTCACCGAGGCCGAGGGCGACTGCGACGACACCGACATCGGCGTAAACCCCGCCCGCGACGAAGACCCGAGCGACGGCAAAGACAACGACTGCGACGGCCGCATCGACGAGGAGTGGAGCGGCCTCGTGGTGGCCTTGCAGGTCGACGGCAGCCGCTCTTCCTTGGCCTTGATCGACACGGTCGGCCGCGTGGACGAGGAGATCGTGCTGCCCGCCGACGTGGTGCCCTATGGGGTGGCAGAAGGGCTGGAGGGGGGCTGGGTGCTCACCGCCACCAGCCTGTTCGTGAACATTTCGGCCGGCACGCCCTCCTTTGAGTTCGATCCGGTGCAGGTCCTCACGGTCAGCGAGGCCGGCGAGTCCAGCTCCCTCGTCACCTTCGGCGAAGACCGCTACGACGACATGATGTTCTACTGGTACGGCCCGCTGCTCACCGGCGTAAAGCCGCACCCCGACGGCTACTACGTCGCCGCCCTGCCCGGCGCCTTGCTGCGCATCGACCCCGACGGTTCCATCACCGAGCTGGCCACCTGGGCCTGGGACCTGATGGACGACACCACCTATGAGCTGTATGCCTTCGACATCGCGGTCAATCGACAGACCGGCGAGGTGGGCATCCAGGACCTGCTGGGTGGCTTCGCCACGTGGACAGAGGCCGGGGGGCTCGTCCAGCACAAGAAGGCCAACCTCGCCGACGGCTGGGAGAACTGGGACGCCAAGATCGCCGTCGGCCTCACCGCCGTGGAGGGCGAGTCCGGCTGGTACGGCATGGTGGCCGACTATGTGACCGGCGACTACGCCCTGGAGCGCTTCGAGAGCGGCGCCAGCGACTGGACTGCCTACATGACCTGGAGCAACAACCTCGTGCGCCCCCTGGCGGTCACCGCGGACAGCGACCACGGCGACTTCTACGTCTCGGCCAAGGGCGGCGACCACTACACCCTGTGGCGCCTGCGCGAAGAGGGCGGCCTCGTCGACGACTTCTTCGATGAGGTCGAAGATGGCGTCAACTTCTGGGGGCTGACGAGCCGCTACTGAGGGCCGGGGGTGCTCACCCTGCTGATCGGCGGGATGGTGCTGTGGGGGCTCCTCATCCTGGTGGCGCCGATGCCCCAGCGGGGCGGGCCGTGGGCGGTGCTGGGGGCGGCGATGGCCGTGCGGCTGCTCTGTCTTTGCCTGCCGCCGCTGCTCTCCGATGACCTCTTTCGCTACCTCTGGGAGGGGCGGGTGATCGGCATGGGGGGAAATCCCTTTGTTCACGCCCCCGACGACGCGCTCTGGAGCCAGCTCGCCGACCCCTTTCGCGCCCGGGTCAACCACGGCGAATTGCCCACGATCTACCCGCCCGGCGCGCTCGGCCTCTTCGCGCTGATCGCCCAGGTCGCCTACAGCCCCCTCGCCATCAAGGCGGTGATGGGCCTCTTCGACGCCGGCATCGCCTGGGCCCTGGCCGACACGCTGCAACGGCGCGGCCAGCGCCTCGATGGCGCCTGGGTCTACGCCCTGCACCCCCTGGGGGCGATGGAGGCTGCGGGCTCGGGGCACCTCGAAGCGGCGGCCGTCTTTGCGCTGGTGATGGCCCTGCGCGGCCGCTCGATGGCCTGGGCGACCTGGGGCGCCTTGGTCAAGCTGCTCCCCGGCGTGATGCTGCTGGCCCTGGGCCGGCGGCGGCCGGGGGCCCTGGCGGTGGCGGCGCTGGTGGGGGCGGCCTCGATCCTGCCCTTCGCCGACGCCGGGGCCGGGCTGCTCACCTCGCCCAAGGCCTACGCCAGCCGTTGGGCGTTTAATGGTGGACTGTTTTCATTGATCGAGGCCGCCACCGGCGGAGCCGCCCGCGGCCTCGCTGCTGCGATGGGGGCCCTGGCGGTGGGCTTCGCGCTCTGGCGCCACGCCCATTCGCCGGAGCGGGTGGCCCTTTGGGCGGGGGGTGCCTTTGTGTTGCTCAGCCCCACCGTTCACCCCTGGTACATCGCCTGGGCCTGGGTGCCGGCCCTGCTCTGCGGGCAGCGCGCCTGGACCCTCCTCGCCACGCTGGCGCCGCTGTCCTACGCGGCCCTGCTCTCCTATGATCCGACACACAGCACCTGGACGGAGCCGACATGGCCGCGATGGGTCCTCTACCCGCCCTTCTTTCTGGCCCTCCTGGGAGAGTGGCTGTGGCGACAGACCCAGCCGGGGCCCTGGCGCCCTTTCACGCGGCGCTCCTGGCCGTCGATGGGCCCGTCGGCGTCGCCATCCCCGACCCCACCCGCCCCCTCGATCCAGTCCCCGCCCTAAAGGCCCTAAGCGCGCTGTTGGGGGATCGGATGCGGGTCTTTGTGGGGCTGGGCCTGCACCGGCGACTGACCGCGGCCGAGCGGGCGCCGCTCCGCGGCTTTGACATCGTCGAGCATGACCCCGATGATGTCGTGCCCACCGCGCAGATCGACGGCATCCCGGGTTCCCTCTTTCGCCCCGCAGCGGCCTGCCGGGCCCTGGTGACGGTGGGCATCTGTGAGCTGCACCAGTACGCCGGCCTCTCGGGCGGCCACAAGGGGGTGGCGGTGGGCCTGGGCGGGCGGGAGACCCTGGCGGCCCTGCACCACCGGGATCGGGTGCTGGATCCCGGCGTGCGGCTGGGGGCGGTGAGGGGCAACCCCTTTCGCGCCGCCATCGATGCGCTCGGCGAGGCGGCGGGCTGCGGCCTCGCCCTGAACCTCGTCGCTGGAACCCGCACCTGGCTCGGCGGGCCGCCGCGGGCGGTGGTGGCAGAAGCAGCCGAGCGCCTCGATCCCTGGCTCCCGGTCGATGTTCTCGCCGAGGGGGCCGTGCTGTGGGTGCCGGCGGCCAAGGGCCAGAGCCTCTACCAGGCCAGCCGGGCGGCCACCTACCTGGGGCTCTCGCCGGCGCCGCCGCTTCGGCCCGGCGCCACGCTCTACCTCGACGCCCCCTGCCCAGAGGGGCTCGGGGCCGAGGCCGGCTTTGTCGCGGCCCTGCAGGCCCACGCGCCGCCCTGGTCGGGCCTGCTGGTGGGCCCGCCTCCCACCGGCGCCGGCGCACAGCGGGCGGTGATCCTGGCGGTGCTGGCCCAGCGATTTCGACTGGCCCTGGTGGGGGTAGACGATCCGGCGCCCTTTGAGGCGGTGGGCATCCCGGCGCGAAGGGGCCCGGCGCCCGTGGGCCTCCTGGAGGTCAGCCAGCCTTTTCTGCGCCTGCCTCAAGCGCGACCGCGGGCTGATCGCTGAGGAGGGCGCAGGCGGCGCACTGACCGGAGACCAGGATCTGGTGGGCCTCCACCACAAAGCCGGTCGGCAGCGTGACGTGGGCGGTGCCGAGCGGCATGGACAGACAGAAGACCGCGCCGCACCGCCCGCAGTAGGCGTGGGGATGGCCCGCCGCCTGCCCCCAGCGGCTGAGGAGGAGCACCGCCTCGCCGGCGGGGCCGTAGACCGTGTGGAGCAGCCCGTGTTGGGAGAGGGTGTCGAGGTTGCGGCGCAGGGTCAGCTCGCCGAGGCGTCCCAGGGCCGGGGGCAGCGAGGCCAGGCTCAGGCCGCGCGGCGAGGCGCCCAGCGCCTTTAAGATCGCGAGCCGCGCCGCCGTACAGCGCACCCCTGCCCGCCGCAGGGCCACGGTCGGCTCCAGCACGCCCGCGCCGGCCAATCGGCGCTCAGCGACCAAAGCTCTTGGCCAGCGACTTGCGAACCGCGTCGGCCGGCTGGCCGGCCTTGAAGCCGCTGACGATGGCGTCGGACATCGCGGCGGGGCGCACGTTGTAGACGTCGGGCGGCGGCTGGATGTTGATCAGGGCCGAGAAGACAGACCGGGTGATGCCGTTCACATACTTGGAGTCCACGCCGCGGCGCTGGGCGTCGCGCTCCACCGCGCCGAGGATGTTCTCCAGCTCGCTGTCGGACGAGGCGGCGAGCGTAGCAGCCAGGGCCGAGCGCTCTTGGGCGACCTTGATGGCCGCTCCTTCATCGACCGGCGCTGGCTTGTCGGAGACGGGCTCCTTGGAGACGGGCGGCGCTTCTGTCGCCTTGGCGACCAGGGTCGGCGACGACGAAACGGACCTGCCCTCCAGGATGGTGACTGCGGTGGTGCGGTTGAGGAAGCCCTCTTTGGAGAAGACCAGCTCATGCTCGCCGACGGGGAGCTGGACGTTGAAGGGGACCTCTTGGAAGTTCGAGCCATCGATCACGACGGTGGCGCCGGTGGGAAAGCCCACCGACAGCGTGCCATACTTGACCGCTGCCGGCGCGACGGGCGTGACCTCGGTTTGCGAGGAAGCTGGCGGGGTGCGACCCGCCGGCGTCGTAGACGTGCCGCGAACTTCACGCGCCTTGTTGTCTCGCGCCGGAGGCTGCTTCACCGGCTGCGGCTTGTCGGGCTCCGGCTGCGGCTCCGGCTCCTCCTCGGGCTTTTCGGCCGGCTCCACCACGGCTACCGCCGGCTCGGCGGCGAGCGCCGCCGCCTGGTTGACGATCTCGGCCGCCTCGGCGTCGCTGGCGTTGACGTCGAGGAGCTCGTAGGCGAGGTTGGTCGCCGTCTGAGGGTCGCCGTTGGCCAGGGCCTTGCGGGCGGTGGCCAACTGGTCGGCGCGATTGAGCATGCGCTCGAGCTGGCTGATGCGGATGTCGATGTGGGCGTCGGCGCTGCCCGCCGCCTTCGCCTTGTTGAGGTACTCACGCGCCTCGGCGCGCCGCTCGGCGGTGGCGGCGGCCTCGGCGGCCTCGACATAGGCGCGCGCGTTGGCGTTGGCGTCGCTGGCGCTCACCGCCACCACCGCCGGGTCCTCTTCGCCCTCCCCGCCGCCGGCCAGCATCAGCACGCCGCCCAGGGCCAGCAAGGCCCCCGTCATCGCCCAGATCACCGCCGTGCGCCGCTGCTGGGGCAGGGGCATGGTCGTGGTGGAGGTGACCCCCTGGCTCCCCGCGGTGAGCGAGGTGTTGGTGTGCGAGGTGCCGGTGTGGCTGGTGGAGGTGTTCTCCACGCCAGCGTTGATGCCGGTGTTGCCGCTCTGCCCGAGCGAGTGCACGCCGGTCGTGGACTGGCTGGTGCGGGTGACGTCGGAGTTGCCGGCCCGGTAGTTGGCCATCTCCTCTTCGGAGAAGAGCGCGCGCAGAAAGCCGCTCAGCTCGCGCTCGCCGGTGCGCCAGGCGGGCGCGCTGCCGCAGAAGGCATCGAGGGCCTCGGCCATCTCGCCGGCGGTCTGAAAGCGGTCGGCGGGGCTTGGCTCCATCGCCTTGAGGATGATGTTCTCCAGCACGGGTGGGATGTCGGGCACCAGCTCCGAGGGCTTGCGCACCCGCCCGACGAGGCGATCCCGCCAGACCTGGGCGGCGTCTTCACCCTGAAAGGGCTGAACCCCCGTACAGCACCAGTACAGACAGACGCCCGCCTGGTAGATGTCGACCCGGTGGTCAACCGTGTCGGTGAGCTGCTCGGGCGCCATGTAGTGGAGCTTGCCCTTGATCATCCCGACTTCGGTGACGTTCTTCTTCATCTCCCACTTGGCGATGCCAAAGTCGATGAGCTTGGCCACGCCGGTGGGGGCGATGAGGATGTTGCCCAGGCTCACGTCGCGGTGGATGACGTTGAGCGGCTTGCCCGCGTCGTCGGTGAGGCCGTGGGCGAAGTCCAGCGCCCGAGAGACGCTGGCCATGATGCCGGCGAAGTGGCCGTAGGGGCGCTCTTCGGGGTTGCCGAGCTTCTTCACCACCTTGGCGAGGTTGGGCCCCGGCACGTACTCCATCACGAAGAAGGGCGCGTTGTCCTGCTCGCCGATCTCGAAGACCTGCGAGATGTTGGGGTGGTGGAGCAGCGCGCCGAGCCGGGCCTCGTCCAGGAACATCTGGATGTAGGCCTCGTCGGAGAGGTGCCGCGTGTGCAGCATCTTGACCAGGGCCAGCTTTTGGAAGCCGCCGATGCCGTCTAAGCGGCACAGGTAGGTGACCGCCATGCCACCCGCGCCGACCCGGCGGTCGACGATGTAGCGCCCGATGCGGGTGTTCTGCTGCATTGACAACGGTCCCTCCAGCCAGCCTCAGCGCGTCAATTCTTGCCGGTGGGCAAGGGTACCACGGTCACTCCCGCGGGTGCACCGGACAGCTCACCGCCCATGACGTAACAGATGGCGCCCGGGGTCGAGGCCACCGCAGACAGAACCTCGGCGGTCGCCCCCAGGACCCGCGGCGCCATGGCGACCCCGGAGAGCTCGATGCCTTGCCAGTGCTGGGCGTAGCCCATGGTGTCGTAGCCAAGCGCCTTGTCGAGGAAGCGGTCGGCGACGATGGAGCCGGGCGCCCGCTGAAAAGGGACCACGCTCAGGCCGCGCTCCCAGGAGGTCTGGTTGCCCAGGTAGATCGCCTTGATGCGGCTGCGGGTGAGCGCGTCGGCAGGAACACCGGTGTGCACGAGGAGGTACAGGTTGTCGGCCACATAGGCGGGGGCCGCAGGCGGAGCGGGCTCCGGCGCAGGGGCCGGGGCCGGCGTGGCGCCAGGGTCCTCGGCCTGAGCACCCCGGGCCCCGGCGGCGAGGCCAATGACCGCCGCTGCAAGGAGCCCGCGACGAGACAGCGAGGAAGAGGGGTCGGCGCTCACCGGGCATTTCCTCCCATCTGCCAGTAGTACGAAGCCGAGACATGCAGCTCAGAGTAGGGGACCATCTCATCGCTGATGGTCTGGAAGTGGGTGGAACCATCCACCTTGAAGGCGACGGTGGTGGTGGGCTTGACCATCAGACCCACCATGCCCTTGTAGAACTTTCCATCATCGGCGAGCCCGGCTTCGTTGTCGCCGCCGAGATCCTTGTTGGCGATGGTCTCGGGGTTGCTGTAGTAGTCAAACTGGGCATAGGGCGTGAATTCCCAGGGGCGGCCGTTCTTGGCCAGGTCGGCGTGGAGGGAGACGCCGAGGCGCAGGTAGAAGGCCTCCACCGTGTAGTTCACGTCCAGCGGCAGCTCGTCGGCGCTGGTGGCGGTGTCGAAGCCGAAGCGCTCGCGCTGCGCGGCGTTGAGGCCCAGCGCCGGATCGAAGAGCTGCAGCACCTTGTCGGGGTCGCGCCGCCCGCTGTGGGGGCTGCGCCAGTACTCGCCTTGCAGGAGGTAGGCGTCGCCCTTGACCTGCATGTAGCCGCCGTAGACGTAGTATTCGTCGTACTCCATCCAGGGCAGCACCCCGCCGAGTGGCGAGCCCTCGCCCATCTCCACGGTGGGCACGGCCTTGCCATTGGTGGTGTAGAACGAGGTGCCCACGGTGAACTGGTTGTCGAAGAGGGCGTTGAAGTCGAGCCCCAGCGGCACCTGGTTGCTCTCGCGCTCGTCGTTGCCGGTGGTGATCGCGTAGCGCAGCGCCACGCCGCCCGGATTGACCTTGCCGTGCAGCATCAGGTTGGTGCTGCGGGTGAGGATCAGGTGGTCGTCGTCGAGCATCTCGGGATCGGTGGTGCCGATGAAGCTCACGGTGGCGTCGAGCATCTCGTTGTAGATGCCGAAGCGGCGGTACATCTTGCCGGCGCTCACCTTGAGGTACTCACCGGCGATCGGGGCCTCCACCATCGCGCCGCGGACCAGCAGGGGCGCGTCGGCGGTGGGGCTGCCCGATCCCGGGGAGGCGAGGTTGAAGTAGTAGCGGTACTTCCGCGCCAGGGCCCCCTGGCCCATCACGTTGAAGTTGACGACGTCGAACTCCCCGGGGTTGGGCTCCACCACCGGATCACCCTCTTCGGAGACCGCCGGCGACCGGCCAACCTTCTCATAGAAGGAGTTGATGTAGCCATACAGCTTGAAAGGCTGCTCAAAGGAAGTGCTGGTGGTGTAGGCCTGCGGCGCAGGGGGCGCAGGCGGCGTGGGAAGCGCGGTGGACACCACCTCCTGCGCATAGGCGGGCGCAGCCAGGACGGTCAACAGAGCCCCAGAGACGAGGCACTGACCTGGAGACAAGGGGCGACAAAGCGGGGGTCGCAAGCGGTCTGGCATGTACACAGCTCCGAACGGGTGCGCAGCAGGCATCAGCAGTGAAGGATGAGCGCGGAGAGTGGAACGGCGCTTTCATAGAATGGCATCAAACAGACAGTCAAGCCCACCGCTTCGCCACTTTCAATGCGGCACTTCTACAACCCCCCCATCATCGACATTCTCAGCGAACCGATCTCCGCCATGCCGTGGCCTGATCGAGAAGATCCGCCGCCGCTTGTCTTGCGCCAGCCGTCACAACCACCCCACCCAGCATGCGAGCCAGCTCCTCCACCCTGGCCTCGCCGTCGGGCAGACGCACCACCCCGCTGTGGGTGCGCCCCTCCCGCACCTGCTTCTCCACCCGCAGGTGTCGATCGCCCCAGGCCGCGACCTGGGGGAGGTGGGTGATGCAGAGGGCCTGCCCCGGCTGCGCCACCTGCCAGAGCTTGCGGCCGATCACCTCGGCCACCGCCCCGCCCACGCCGGTGTCGACCTCGTCGAAGACGTAGAGCCCGACGGGCCCGAGGCCGGCCAGCACCTGCTTTAACGCCAGCAGGGCCCGCGACAGCTCGCCGCCGCTGGCCACCTGGCGCAGGGGTCGCGGCTGCTCGCCGGGGTTGGGCGCGATGAGGAACTCGACCTGATCGACCCCCAAGGCGGTGAGGCGCGCCCCGTCGACCTCGACGTCGCCCTTGCCCCCCAGGGCGGCCACCGAGACCTCCACCCGCGCCCCGCCCATGCCCAGGGTCTGCAGCTCGGCGGTGATGCCGGCGCCAAGCTGATCGGCCACCTCCCGCCGACGGGCGGAGAGGGCGCGGGCGCTCTGGGCGGCCTGCCCGCGCAGCCGCTCGATCTCCTCGCCCAGGGCCTCGATCCGGGCGCCATTGTCGGAGAGGGCCAGCAGCTCGGTCTCGGCCCCCTGGCGCCAGGCCAGCAGCTCATCGAGGGTGGGGCCAAAGCGCCGCAGCAGGCGCTTGAGCGCGGCCTGGCGTTCGTCGATCTCGGTGAGCCGGCGCGGATCATCGGGGAAGGACCGCGCGGCCCGCTGCAGGTCGCGGGCCACCTCGATGAGGTCGAGGCGGGCGGAGTGGATCCGACCGGCCAGCTCGGCGAAGGAGGCCTCCACCGCAGCGCCTTCGCGCAGCTCGCTCTCCAAGAGGCTGAGGCGATCGCAGAGCGCGCCCCGACCGCCCTGCAAGGCCCGCTCGCCGCCCGACGCGATCTCAGCGAGGCGCCCGGCGTGGCGCAGCCGATCGCCCTCTTCGCGCAGGGCCTCGTCTTCGCCGGCTTTGGGGTTGAGCTTGCGCACCTCTTCGAGCTGAAAGCGCAAGAAGTCCTCGCGCTCGGCCCGGCTGCGCTCGGCCAGCTCGGCCGACCGCCGGGCGGCGATGGCGGCGGAGAGCCCCTGGTGCTGGGCCGCCATCGTCTCGCGCAGGCCGCCGAGGCCCGCCGCCGCGTCGAGGTAGTGGATGTACTCGCCGGCGTCGACGAGGCTGTGGTGCTGGTGCTGGCTGGAGATGTCGACGAGGCCGGCCGAGAGCCGCACGAGCTGCTCGGCCGAGGTGAGCCGACCGTTGACATAGGCCCGGCTGCGCCCGCTGGCGGTGACCACCCGACGGATCACCAGCTCATCGGCGGGCTCCAGGCCGTCGGCGCGCAGGCGCTCGGCCACGCGCGGGTTGTCGGAGACCTCGAAGAGGGCCTCGACCTCGGCGGCCTCGGCCCCGCTGCGCACCAGCTCGGGCCGCGCTTTGCCCCCCAGCACCAGTTTGAGCGCGCCCACGAGGATCGACTTGCCCGCCCCGGTCTCCCCCGTCAGCACGTTCAGCCCGGGCCCCAACTCCAGCTCCAGGCTGTCGATGATGGCGAGCTGATCGATTCGGAGCACACTGAGCATGGGTCCCTTCCGAGGCGGCCGCCCTGTATCGGCGACGGCGGGCCAGGGCCAGCACAGCGGACATTTGTTGTCCGAATCACCTTCACCCCCGATCGCCCCTGTGAGCAGGTCGAGGACCCCCTGTGGACAGGTCAAGCCTTACCCATAGACTTGTGCTCAGCCTATGGAAAAGTCTCTCGCCTCAGCCCGGCGGCTTGCGGTCGCGGGTGCGCCAGTCCAGCTCCAGCAGGTTGATGATGCTGCGCAGCGCCCGGGCGTTGGCGCTGTCCGCCAGCGGATCTTCGGTGAACGACAGCCCATAGAGCGGCGGCTCGGCGCGCCGGAGCACCGCCTCTTGGGAGGTCGCCTTGTTCTGCATGGAGAGCTCGACCTGCAAGGCGTCGCCCACACCCAGCAGGCCGAGCCCATCATCCCGCAGGCTCAGCATCAGGCCGCCCACCGAGAGGTCGCGCAGCTCGGCGGCGGCGAGGCGCCGGGCGCCGCGCCCCACCCGCACCTGCACGAGGCTGGGATCCTCGATCGGCACGCGCACATGGGCCCGCCGATCGCTGGCGTGGATCTCCTGGGGCAGCTCCACGCGCAGGTGCGCCCAGTCGGGGCGGGTGTCGGTGGTGTCGATCGCGCGCACCGCCGTGGCGAAGGCGTAGGTGCGGGCGCCGCGGTTGAAGACAATTGTCAGCAGCTTGCCCGCCATCAGGGGATTCCGGCTGGAGAAGCCAACCAGGTCGATCAGAAGCAGCTCTCCGTCAAGACCCCGCATCATCCCCGATCGAATCTCGCCCGTGGGAATGTCGATTGACAACACCCGCAGACCCTCCTGAACCGCAGCTCGAATCAACTCTTTTGCGCCATTGCCGAAGACACTCATCGCCGCTCCAAGACGAGGCAAGTTTGCCCCTCCCCTATCCATCGGCCGCCAAGGGCCCGCCTCAACGCCCGGTTTGCAGGACCGATGGAGCCAGCGCGCCGAACCCTCGCTGCCCACCGCCAGCGCGGTCCGCCGCCCAGGTCCACCCATGTTCGAGACCGAGTCCGAAATCGACGATCCCGAGCTTCTCGAGCTGCTCGGCGAGTTCCTCCAGGAAGCCCGCGAGGGCATCGCTGAAGTCGAGCCGGTGCTGCTCGACCTCGAGCGCTCCGGGGCCCAGAACACCGTCGAGGTGGCCAACCGGGCCTTCCGCTTCTTTCATTCCCTCAAGGGAACAGCCGCTTTTCTCGGCCTGGAGCATGTCTGCCGCGTCACCCACGCCGCCGAATCGCTGCTCGGCCGCTATCGGGATGGCTCCTCGGGTCCGCTGGGCGTGGCCGAGGTGCAGTTGATGCTAAACGCCGTCGATGTGATCCGCATCATGCTCGATCAGGTGGAGATCGATCGCACGGACGCGGGCACGGCCACCGCGGTGGACCGCCTCGTGACGCGACTGACCGCCGCGGTGGAGCAGAGCGGCGTGAAGCCCCCCCCCGGTCGCGGTCTTCAGCCCGCCGCCGGCCCTCGAAGAAGAGGCCGCCGGCCCTGCCGCCGCCCCGATGAGCCCGCCGCCCGCCCCGGCGCACCCGATCGACGAGCACGATGAGCCCGCCACCGCCGCCAACCGCAGCCAGGGCACCAACCAGGCCAGCAGCCTGCGGGTGGACGTGGGCAAGCTCGACCAGCTCATGAACCTCGTCGGCGAGCTGATCATCGCCGAGACGATGGTGACACGGAGCCCCGATGTGCAGGGCGTGGGCTTCACCGGCTTTCAGAAGTCCAGCCTGCACCTGCGACGGGTGACCCGGGCGCTCCAGGATGTGGCGATGTCCCTGCGAATGGTGCCGATCGGCGCCACCTTTCGCAAGATGATGCGCCTCGTGCGCGACGTCTCGGCCCGCCTCGACAAGAAGGTAGCCCTGCACATCGAAGGCGAGGACACCGAGGTCGACAAGACCGTCGCCGAGCAGATCTCCGACCCCTTGGTACACCTGCTGCGCAACGCGCTCGACCATGGCATCGAGATGCCCGACGCCCGCGCCGCCAGCGGCAAGCCCCCCGAGGCCACCCTGCGCCTCACCGCCGCCCACCGGGCCGGCGAGGTCTGGATCACCGTCGAAGACGATGGCCGCGGGCTCAACCGCGAGCGCATCCTGGCCAAGGGGATCGAGCGCGGCCTCGTCGATCCCGACCGCGGCGAGCTGTCCGACAGCGAGGTCTTCGATCTGCTCTTTCAGCCCGGCTTCTCCACCGCCGCCGCCGTCACCGAGCTGTCGGGGCGCGGGGTTGGGCTCGACGTGGTGCGCAAGAACGTGGAGTCGATGCGCGGCCGGGTCGAGGTCACCACCCGGCCGGGCCAGGGCACCACCTTCATCATCCGCATCCCGCTCACCCTGGCGATCTTCGACGGCATGATCGTGCGCGTCGGCGAAGTGCTCTACACAATCCCCCTGCGGTCGATGCGCGAGTCGATTCGCCCCGATCGCCGCGCCCTGGTGCAGCTCCCCGACGGCGCCGAGCTGATCCGGGTGCGCCAGCGCCACTTCCCCGTGCTGCGCCTTCACCGCATGCACGGGGTGCCGGGCGCCGTCGAGGACCCCTGTCTGGGCATCTTGCTGATGGTCGAAGACGGTGACCAGACTGCCTGCATCCTGGTCGACGAGGTGATGGGCCAGCAGCAGACCGTGGTGAAGGGCCTGCCGGCCGGCGTCAACACCGGGGCGGGCATCACCGGCTGCACCATCATGGGCAACGGCGAGATCAGCTTCATCGTCGATGTCGGCTCGATGCTCGCCGCCACCCGTGCCCGCCCCACCGCCGTGGCGGTTGCCTGAACCCCCTCTTTGCTTGAGGCCTCCATGAGTGACGTCCACGCCGAGTCCGCCGAGAACCACCACGCCAGCCGCAAGTTCCTGACCTTCCTGGTGGATGCCGTCTCCTACGCGGTGCACATCCGTCATGTGGTCGAGATCATCGGCATGCAGCACATCACGCCCCTCCCAGGGGCCCCGCCCCACATCCGCGGCGTGATCATCCTGCGCGGGGCGGTCATCCCGGTGATGGACCTACACGCCCGCTTTGGCTTGCCCCCCTTCGCCTACAACGACCGCACCTGCATCGTCGTCGTCGAGGTCGACCACATCAAAGAGGGGCTCATCGTCGACACGGTGAGCGAGGTGCTCGACATGCCGCTCTCCAACGTGGAGAGCACGCCGGAGATGGGCCGCGATCCGGGCACAACCCTGGTGGAGGTGATCGGCAAGGTCGGCGATGAGGTTCGTCTCATCCTGGACATTCGCCGTGTGCTGGGCATCGCGCCGGCCCCCGTCCGCGCCGCCGCCTGATTCCCCCCGGGAGCTGTATTGGCTGATCTGCTTGCCCAGGCCCTGCCCCCCGACTTCGTCGCCCTGCGCGCCGTGGTCGAGAAGCTGACCGGCATCGACCTCGCCGACGATCGGGTGGCCCTGGTGGAGGGGCGCCTGCGGCCCATCATGCGCGAGCACCGCTTTCGCAACTACCACGACCTGCTGCGGATCATCCAGACCCCTGGCAACGAGGCGCTGACGCGCGAGCTCATCGACCGGCTCACCACAAACCACACCCACTTTCACCGAGAGCCGCGCCACTACGAGATCCTCACCCAGCAGGTCATCCCCGAGATCAGCGCCGCCGCCATCCACCGGGGCGACCGCGACCTGCGCGTCTGGTGCGCCGCCGCCAGCTTTGGCCAGGAGCCCTACGAGCTGTGCATGACGCTGATGCACACGCTGGGGAATGACTACAACACCTTTTCGGCCGGCGTGCTGGCCACCGACATCTCGGTGCGCGCCCTGGAGACGGCCCGCACCGGCATCTACCCCGAGGCCGACTGCGTCAAGCTCCCAGCTCAACTGCGCATCGCCTACCTCGATCCCCTGCCGGGCGGCCGCTACGCCATCCAGGAGCGGGTGAAGAAGGAGGTCATGTTTCGGCGCTTCAACCTGCAGCAGCCCAGCTACCCCTTCAAGAAGGGCTTTGACGTCATCTTCTGCCGCAACGTGCTGATCTACTTCAGCCCCGACACCCAGCAGCGGGTGCTCAATCGACTGATCAGCGCCCTGCGTCCGGGCGGGTATCTGTTCATCGGTCACGCCGAGTCACCGGGCTCCGCCCGCAGCCGGCTGGAGAACGCCGGGCCGTCGGTCTTCCGGCGTCCGGAGGGGAGATGAGCGGCGCCGTTCGGGCCCTGGTGCTGGAGGACTCGACTCTGGTGCGCCGCCTCTTAGAGGATCAACTCGGCGATGATCCGCAGATGGAGCTGATCATCGCCTCGCCCCGCGGGATCTCCTTGCGCAGTCTTGTGGTGAGCGAGTGCCCCCATGTGGTGGTGATCGACCCGGCCTGGAATGAAGGCAAGGGCGTGGCCCTCATCCGCGAGCTGACCCAACTGGGCACCTGCGTGGTGGTGGCCATGTCGCAGGTGCAGGCCAGCTCACCGCTGGCCATCGAGGCCGTGCGGGCCGGCGCCGTCGCACTGGTGCAGCGCCCCACCGCCGACTGTTCTACCTCCACCTTCACGATGCTGCGCCACTACATCATCTGGTCGGCCCGCCGGGGCGCCCGCGCCATGCCAGCGCCCACCGTGCGCAAGCCACCGAGCCCGCATGACCTCATTGCGATTGGCGCCTCCACCGGCGGCACCCAGGCGATTGAGGCGGTGCTCGGAGGACTGTCCACCGACCTCCCGCCGGTCGTGATCGTCCAGCACATGCCCGCCGAGTACACCTGGCGCTTCGCCAACCGCCTCAACGCCGTGGTGGGACTGCCGGTCTGCGAAGCGACCGACGGCGCCGTCCTCGAAGCCGGCAAGGTCTACATCGCCCCCGGCGAGCGGCACCTGCGCGTGCTCCGCCGCGGGGGAAACCTCACCGCGCTGTGCAGCCCTGGCGACAAGGTGAGCGGTCACTGCCCCTCGGTCGACGTGCTCTTTGACTCGGTGGCCGCCACCTGCAAGCGGCGCGCGGTGGGCGTGCTGCTCACCGGCATGGGGGCCGATGGCGCCCGGGGCCTGCTGGCGATGCGGCGGGCAGGGGCCACCACCGCCGCCCAGAATGAACAGACCAGCACCGTCTTTGGCATGCCCAAGGTGGCCATCGAGATGGGGGCGGCCGACGCCGTCCTGGCCCTGGGCGAGGTCTCGCGCTGGATCAACCAGCGGGCCATCACCCCGGCGCCGCCGGCTTCGAACCCGGCCCTGCGCTCCGGCTAAAGCCGGATGGGCTCGTCGAGGCGCAGCGAGCGCCAGACCGCGTCGGCCCAGGCGGCGTCGGCCGGATCGACAAAGGTGTTGGTGATCACGGCGCCCGTGGCCAGTTGGGTGGAGAACATCTGCCCCGAGAAGATCTGCAGGGTGGGGTCGTCGTCGTCGCGGCCCACCTGGGCGATCCCGCTGATTCCGTCGCCCTCGTGGGTGAGGGCGTGGCCGCTGCGTCGCAGGGCCACCGGTGCGGCCGCCTCGCGGCCATTGAGCACACTCACCCAGAGGCTGCGGCTGCCCTCCTGGGCGTAGAAGATCGCGGCCCCTTCCCAGCCTTCGTGCATGTTGCCGGGGATCGTGATCCACCAGCCGCCGGGCAGCCGGTGGTGAATCGGCCGGCGCCGGTAGCCCACCCGAGGCTGCCTCGGCTCGATCTGCGCGCGGTGGCGGACCTCATCGGCGAGGGCACCCTCGGCCTGGATCCAGCCCAGGAGCTCGGCCCACTCGGCCCAGGGCAGCTCGAGGTTGGGCTCCAGCTCGACGGCCCGGCTGAGCAGGGCGTGGACCTCCACAAGGGTGGCGGCCTCTTCGCGGGCCTGGGGCGCCCGCCAGCGCACCTCTGTCCACATCAGCGACAGCGCCCGACCGAGGTGGTAGCGGGCGCTGAGCCCGGTGTCGGGCCAGGGAAAGACCTCGGCGGCCCGCACCGCCCCCAAGGCCGCCGCGGCCAGCCAGGGCATGGCGCGCGGGCCAAAGGGGGTGGCCACCACGCCCTCGTGCAAGAAGCGCACATGATCGGGAAGCAGCACCTGGCCGGGCTGCCCGGTCTGGGTCAGCTCGTCCAAGGCCGCGCGGGCCTCGCGCTGCAGCACCTCCTTGGCCCGCTCGCTCGCCCCCAAGGGGTCGATCCGCAGCGGCTCATCGAAGGAGAGCCCGATGCGCGCGGCCAGATCGAGCAGCTCGCGGGTGAGGAAGTCGCCAAAGCCCGGCCCCACCCGCGAGGGCTCGCCCAGGATGCGCAGGGTCTGCTCGTCTTCGGCCACCACCGTGAGACCGAGGTCGAGGGGGTGCAGGCGCAGCAGCAGCTCGGGCGGGCGCCCCGGCGGCAACCGGCGGCTGCAGCCCACCAGCAGGCCGCTGCACCGCCGCCGAAAGTGCTGCTCGACCGCGGTGAGCAGGTTCATCGGGCTGCCCGCCTCGTAGCTGCCGACAAGACGGCCCCGGAGCAGGTGCTCGGCGGGGGCGCGCTCGGCCAGGGGCTGCGGGTTCGGGCTCATCGACGGGCCCCTAGCACGCCCCTCCAAGACCGGCCCGCGCCGATGGAGTACACTGCCGCGGCCCGCCAGGAGCTCCGGTTGCCCTCCGCCCTTCTGACCCTCGTTTGCGCCCTCGCCCTCGCCGATGACAAGCCTCCCGCCTGGGATGTCAACGTCGCGCACGGCCCCACCCACACGGTCGACCTCGACCTGCGGGAGGGCACCTGGATGTCGGTCTCGGCCCACGACGGCCGCATCCTCTTCGATCTCCTCGGCGATCTGTGGAGCATTCCCGCGGCCGGCGGCGAGGCCACCCGCCTCACCAGCGGCCCCGCCTGGGACTCCGAGCCCCGCTTCAGCCCCGACGGCCGCGAGATCGCCTTCGTCAGCGATCGCGGCGGCAATGAGCAGCTTTGGGTGATGGCCGCCGACGGCAGCGGCGCCGTCGCCTGGACCCATGAGGAGGAGGCCCGCGTGACCGATCCGGTCTGGGACCCCTCGGGCAATTACCTGATCGGCCGGCGGCGCACCGTCGACACGCGCAGCATCGGCGTCACCGAGCTGTGGCTCTACCACCGCCAGGGCGGCAAGGGCGTGGCCCTCACCCAGCTCGACGACAGCCCCCACGCCGGCGAGGCCGCGATCGCCGGGCCCTATGTCTACTACTCGCACCGCTACGGCCGCTTCAACTACGACGAGAACCCGGTCGGCGGACTGTGGAGCATCCAGCGCCTCGACCGCCGCGACGGCAGCACCCAGACGGTCGTCTCCGGCGCCGGCAGCGCCGTGCGGCCCCTGCCCAGCCCCGACGGCACGCAGCTCCTCTTTGTCTCCCGCGACCGCGACAAGACCCTGCTGGAGTCCCTCGATCTGGCCACCGGCCGCCGGCGCCTGCTGGCAGACTGGCTCGACCACGACCAGATGGAGGGCTTCGCCCTGCACGGCGTCTACCCGTCGATGGACTGGAGCGACGACGGCAAGTCCGTGATCCTCTGGGCCAAGGGCAAGCTCTGGCGGCTCGGCCTCGACGGCAGCCGGGCCGAGCTGCCCTTTCACGCCAAGGGGAGCTGGACCCTGCACGATGTGCCGCGCCCGGCCTCCCGGATCAGCGATGAGGTGCTGGCGCGCGTGATCCGCTGGCCCACGGCGGGCGCCAAGGGTGAGGTGATCTTCTCGGCCCAGGGGGCCCTTTGGCAGCGCGACCCCGACGGCCTCGTGCGCCGCCTCTCGCCGGGGTCTGGCTACGCGCCGGCCCTCAACCCCGACGGCAAGCGCCTCGCCTACACCTCCTGGACCGACTGTCCATCCGAGCCCAAGGGCCCCTGCGGCGGCGCCCTGCACATCCTCACCGGCACCAAGGTGGAGACCCTGCCGATCACCGGCCAGCTCGTCAACCCCGCCTGGAGCCCCGACGGCGGCGAGCTGGTGGTGCTGCGCGGCGTCGGCGGCGGCACCAGCCCTGATCTCATCGCCGAGTCCTCCTTTGAGATCGTCTACCTGAAGAAGGAGGGCCGCACCTGGAGCAGCAAGGTGGTCACCACCCTGCCCAATCGCGGCCCGCGGGCCCCCCAGCTCCGCTTGAAGGGCGGCCGGGTCTTCTACCTCGTCGACCGCCCCGGCGAGCCCCACGGCCCCACCTCCACCGTCTACGCCTCGATCAAGCTCGACGGCACCGACCCCCGCGACCACCTGAAGGTGGGCGGCGCCCAGCAGATCGTCCCCAGCCCCGACTTCACGAAGGTCGCCTGGAAGGATGGCCACAACGTCTTTGTTGGCGCCATGCCCCCCTGGCCCTCGGCCACCGTCAACGTGCTCGAAGACCTGCCCCACCGCAAGCTCACCACGGTGGTGGGCGACTGGATGAGCTGGTCGCCCGACAGCCGCACGCTGGCCTGGGCCCGCGGCCCGGTGATCGAGCAGCTCATCATCGACAGCCTGGAAGAGCCCAAGGTGCCGGCGGAGCCCACCCGCCTGCCGGTGGAGCTCCGCCAGCTCCGCGAGCGGCCCCGGGGAACCCTCGCGCTCACCCACGCCACGGTTCTGTCGATGAAGGGCGATGAGGTGATTGACGACGCCACCGTGGTGATCGAGCGCGACCGCATCACCGCCGTCACCCCCGGCGGCGCCCCGCCGGCCGGCGCCACCGTGATCGACGCCCGCGGCAAGTATGTGATGCCGGGCCTGATCGACGTCCACGCCCACCTCCACTACACCGCCGGCGACGTCTTCCCCGAGCAGGAGTGGCGCTACCTGACGTCGCTGGACTTTGGCGTGACCACCGTTCACGACCCCTCGGCCGCCACCGACCTCGTCTTCACCCAGGCCGAGCGGGTGGAGGTGGGCGTGGAGACCGGGCCGCGGGTGCTCTCGACCGGCTTTGTGCTCTATGGCGCCCTCGACAATGACAACGCCAAAACCCCCGACGAGGCCGCCGCCAAGGCCCATGTCGAGCGGCTCAAGCTCGTCGGCGCCAGCAGCGTGAAGGTCTACCAGCAGAGCCGCCGCGACCAGCGTCAGTGGTACATCAACGCCTGCAACACCCAGCAGGTGCTCTGCGTGGCCGAGGGCGGCGGTGATCTGTTCATGAACCTTGGCATGGTGGCCGACGGCATGCACGCCATCGAGCACGCCCTGCCGATCGCCCCGCTCTACGCCGATGTGCGCGGCTTCATGGCCGGCAGTCGCACGCCCAGCACGGCGGGCAGCGCCTACACGCCGACCCTGCTGGTCGCCTATGGCGGCCTGTCCGGCGAGAGCTGGTTCTTCCAGCACGAAAACCCGGTGAACGACGCCCGCCTGCTGCGCCACCACCCCCGCCGAGAGCTGGACGCCCGGAGCTGGCGCGTGTCGATGATGGCCCAGGACAGCGACTGGAACCACCAGAAGGTGGCCCAGGAGGCCGCCGCGATGAGCCGCCAGGGCCTGCTGGTGACGCTCGGCGCCCATGGCCAGCTTCAGGGGCTCGGCGTTCACTGGGAGCTGGCCGCCCTGGCTGGCCCGGGGGCGATGACGCCGATGGAGGCGCTGCGGGCCGGCACGATCAACGGCGCCCGCTACCTCGGGCTGGAGCAGGACCTGGGCTCGGTCGAGGCCGGCAAGCTGGCCGACCTCATCGTGCTCGACGCCGATCCCCGCGCCGATATCAAAAACAGTCGGGCCATCCACCTCGTGGTGAAGAATGGCGAGGTCTACCGGTAGGCGGGCTGGCGGCGGCGCGACGATGGCCCGCTCTTCCAAGAGCAGCACCCTGCGCTCGCTCCTGCAAGGGGCCCGGGAGCGCATCGTGCTGCTCAACACCGGCGTGGCGGCCCTGTGGTTTGTCGAGCTCACCGACTGGATCTACTTTGGCGGCGGCCTCGATCAGTACGGAATTGAGCCCCGCACTGCCAGCGGTCTGGTGGGGGTGCTCTTCGCCCCCTTCCTGCACGGAAACGCCCCCCACCTCGTCGGAAACACGCTGTCGTTCTGGGTGCTCGGCTTTCTGTGTACCCAGCGACAGATCGGCGACTTCTGGAGCGTGGCCCTCACCTCGGCGGCGACGGCCGGGCTGGGCGCCTGGGCCTTTGGCAAGCCCGAGAGCATTCACATCGGCGTCTCGGGGGTCTGTTTTGGTTTCTTAGGCTTCTTGATGGGCCGCGGCTTCTTCGAGCGCCGCGTGGCCCCGATCCTGCTCTCACTCACCGTGATCCTGCTGTTCGGCGGCATGATGGTGACCGTGCTGCCCACCGCCGCCGACCAGGGCATCTCCTGGGAGAGCCACCTCTTCGGCTGGCTGGGCGGGCTGCTGGTGGCCTGGGTGGTGGGCCACCAGCTCAAGGCCCGCCGCTAGGCCTCAGCCGTGCTTCGCCTCGAAGGCGCGCATGAAGTCGACCAGGAAGTCCACGCTCTCGATCTCAAGCGCGTTGTACATGCTGGCGCGCACGCCGCCCACGCTGCGGTGCCCGTCGAGCCCGACCATGTTGGCAGCCTTGGCCTCGGTGAGAAAGCGCTTCTCCAGCTCTTCGCTGGGCAGGCGCCAGGTCACGTTCATCTGGCTGCGGCTGGCCACCTCGGCATGGGGGCGCCAGAAGGCGCTGCGATCGAGCTCGGCGTAGAGGCGATCGGCCTTGTCGGTGTTGCGCGCCGCGATGGCCGAAAGGCCGCCCAGCGACTCCACCCAGGCGATCATCCGATCGAGGGCGAAGATGCCGAAGGTATTGGGCGTGTTGTACAGAGAGCCGTTCTCGCTCTGCAGGGCGTAGTCGAGCATCGCCGGCAGCCCGCCGGGGCGGGTGGCGTTGGCGAGGCGGCTGCGCTCCAGGGCCCAGGGCGAGAGGATCACCACGGTGACCCCGCTGGGGCCAAGGTTCTTCTGGGCGCCGGCGTAGATCAGGGCGTGGGCGCCCACATCGACCGGGCGGCTGGCGATGTCGCTCGACAGATCGGCGATGAGGGGCTTGTCGACCTTGGGCGTGCCCTGGAACTGGGTGCCGTAGATCGTGTTGTTGCTGGTGTAGTGCAGGTAGACCGACTCGGCCCGCGGCGTGATGGCATCCAAGGCCGGCACGGCGTTGAAGTTGGTGGCCTTGCTGCTCCACACGCTGGCGGCGGCGGTGCAGCGCTTGGCCTCTTCATAGGCCTTCTTGGCCCAGGTGCCGGTGATGACGTAGTCGGTGGCCTCGCCGGGCAGGGCGAGGTTCAGGGCGTGCATGTAGAACTGCAGGCTGGCGCCGCCCTGCAGGAAGAGGATCTTGTAGTCATCGGGCACGCCGAGCACCCGGCGCAGGCCGGCCACCGCCGAGTTGACGATGGCCTCGAAGGGCTTGCTGCGGTGGCTCATCTCCATCAGGCCGATGCCGAGCCCCTGGTAGTCGGGCAGGGCGGCGGCGAGCTCCTGCACCACCGAGAGGGGCAGGACGGCAGGACCGGCGTTGAAGTTGTGAACGCGGCTCATCGGGCAGACTCCAAGGCGACGAGGGTGGCAGAGAAGATGTCCGCGTGGGCGCGGATCTGTTCAAGATGTTCGGGGGCGGGCGCCCGGTCGAGCTGAATACGGGCGCTGGCGGCGGCGGCACCCTTGAAGATGATGTTCTCCATCTCCTGCACCGACACCCCGGCCTCGCGCAGGGTGCCGAGCACGCTGGCCAGCACGCCGACGCGATCGGCGTGGCGCACCACGAGGAGGTGGGTGGCCGGCGGGGCGCTCTCGAGGTTCACCACATTGAGCACATTGCCCGACTGGACGTAGCCCTCGATGATGCGCACCACCTCGTCGGCGACGGCGTCGGAGGCCTGATCGGTGCTGGCGCCGATGTGGTGGGTGCCGTAGAGCCCGGCCTCGTCGAGGATGGCGCTGTCGAAGGCGCCGTCCTTGGCCGGCTCGTTCTGGAAGACGTCGAGGCCGGCCCGCAGGCCGCGGGTGGCCATCAGCTCGCGCAGGGCGGCCTCATCCACCACATCGCCGCGCGAGGTGTTGAGCACAAAGGCGCCCGGCCGCAAGGCTTCGAGCAGCTCGCGGCTGACGAGGCCCTTGGTGCCGGCGTTGCTGGCGACGTGGATGGTGAGCGCGTCGGCCCCCTTGCAGGCCTCGCGCGGGGTGGCGCACCAGGTGACCCCCATCGCCTCGGCGGCCTCCCGGCTGAGCGAGCGGCTCCAGGCCCGCACCACCATGCCAAAGGCCTGGGCCCGGCTGATCACGGCCTTGCCGATGTCGCCCGTGCCGAGCACCGCGAGGGTGCGGCCGTACAGGCCGCGGGCCTTGCTGAACTCGCTCTTCTTCCATGCGTGCGCCCGCAGGGCGATCACATTGTCGGGGATGCGCCGATCGAGGCTGATCAGCAGGCCCAGCGTGAGCTCGGCGACGGCGATCGCGTTTTTGCCTGGACAGTTGGCCACATAGATGCCGCGCTCGCTGGCCAGCTTGACGTCGATGGTGTCGACGCCCGCCCCGGCGCGGATGACCAGGGAGAGGTCGGGGGCGGCGAGGAGCTGCTCTTTGGCCAGCTTGGTGGAGCGCACCACCACGACCTGCGGGTTGATGGCGGCGAGGCGGGCGGTGAGGGCCTCGCCCTTGATGCCGATCTCCTCGGTGACCGCGCAGCCCGCAGCCTCCAGGCGTTCGACGATGGTGCTTGCAAGCTTGTCTACGAGCAGGACGCGCATCCGATCCTCCGGTGGCGCCCCCCTTATCTCGTACAAGCGCGCTCAAGGAGGGCGCGCAGGCTGCCGATGAGCGCGACAGGTGCACAAGGAGGCCGCATGGCCCGCGTTTTGGTCATTGATGACGAACTGCTCGTGCGAAGGAGCTATGAGCGGGTGCTCCGCCGCGATGGCCATGACGTCGTGCTCGCTGCCCACGGCCACGAAGGCCTGCGGATCGCCAGCGAACGCAGCTTCGACCTCACCATCGTCGACTTCCAGATGCCGATCCTCGATGGGGTGGAGGTGCTGCAGCGCATGCGCGAGATGCAGCCGGCCTGCATCCGCATCCTGGCCACCGCGCACCTGGAGCTCAACGCGATCGTCGGCGCCGTCAATCGCGGCGAGGTCAGCCGGGTGATCGAAAAGCCGATCGACTCGCGCGGGCTCATCACCGAGGTCAACGCCGTGCTCGACAGCCGCCGCCGCCTCGCCGAGGCCGCCCGCGTGCAGGACGAGGAGCAGGCCCGCGCCCAGCGCCTCGCCCTGGAGTGCCTGATCCGCGACGACCACCTGCGCCTCGCCTTGCAGCCGATCGTCTCGGCCCAGACCAGCGAGATCTTCGCCTACGAGAGCCTGATGCGCAGCAGCTTGCCGGCCCTGCCCCACCCGGGCGCCGTCCTGGCCGCCGCCGAGCAACACGGCTTTCTGGAGGCCGTCTCCGAGGTGGTGGTCAAGCGGGCCGCCGCCTGGCTCGAGCAGATGCCAAGCGGCCCCCTGCTCTTCATCAACCTGCACCCCGACGAGCTCTCCGACGCCGAGGGCATTGAAAGGCGCCTTAAGCGCCTCGCCCCCTGGGCCGATCGGGTGGTGCTGGAGATCACCGAGCGCAGCCGCCTGCAGAGCATCCACCGCTGGGAAGAGGCGGTCAAGCGCATCACCGACGCCGGCTTCGCCATCGCCGTCGACGATCTGGGCGCTGGCTACAGCTCGCTGTCGGTGCTGGCCGAGCTGCAGCCCTCCTTCGTCAAGGTCGACATGAGCATCGTGCGCAATGTCCACGCCGACCCCCGCAAGCGGCGCCTCGTCGACCTGCTCTGCCGCTTCGCCGACGCCACCGGCGCCCGGCTCGTCGCCGAGGGCGTGGAGACCGCCGACGAGGCCGAGGCCCTGCGTCAGTGCGGCGCCCACCTGCTCCAGGGCTACTTCTTTGGCCGGCCCACCGTGACCCCCGACCTGGGCCTGCGCATCGCAAGCTGAACCGCCGGACTGTCCACGAGGAAAGACATGTCTCGTATCCTCTTTGTTGATCCAATCCCCGGCAGCCAGGAGGCCCTGCTCACCGCCCTGGGGGGCGCCGGCCACGAGGTCTGGGCCGTCACCAACGGGCCCGACGCCCTGGCCCTGGCCCTGGCCCAGCGCTTTGACCTCGTCATCGCCGACGACAGCGCCGCTGGCATGGAGAACCTCGAGCTCCTCACCGCCCTGCGTCAGGCCCGTCCCACCCTGCGGGCCCTGCTGCTGTCGGCCACCCTGCACAAGGCCCTCGCCAAGCGGGCGGTCAACGAGGCCGGCGCGGTGGGCGTCTTGGCAAAGCCGGTGAACGAGAGCGCCACCCTGGCGGCGGTGAAGCGGGCGCTGGCCATCCCCTCGCCCGCGGCCCCGGTCAACTGGGAGGGCTTTGACGAAGAGGGCCAGATGGTGCGCGAATGCCTCGACAGCGAGGGCTTTCGCCTGGCCCTGCAACCGGTGGTGACCGCCCGCGGCGGCGTGGTGGTGGGCTTTGAGGCCCTGCTGCGCACCAACCACCCGATCCTCTCCACCCCGCGCCTGCTGCTGGTGGCCGCCGAGCGCCACAACATGCTGCCCGAGTTGGGCAACACCATCGTCGGCCGGGCCGCCGAGTGGCTCTTCCGCCTGCCCGACCGCGCCCGGCTCTTCTTGAACCTCCACCCCGAAGACCTGCGCGACACCGACATCCTCGCCGGCCGGCTTGAACCCCTGCTGCCCTGGGCCTCGCGCCTCACCCTCGACCTCACCGGCGAGTGCTTCGCCCGCTGGCCCGACCTGCACGCCCGGGTGCGCCAGCTCCGCAGCCTGGGCTTCTCGATCTCCCTCGACGACCTGGGCGACGGGCCCGGCGCGCTCTCCCTCCTCGCCGAGCTCGGCCCCGACGTGATGAAGCTCGATCCATCGCTCGTGCGCAACCTCGACCAGAGCCCGCGCAAGCGGCGCCTCGTCGAGATGTTGTGCTCCTTTGGCGCCGCCACCGACGCCACCGTGCTGGCCGAAGGGGTCGAGACCCAGAGCGAGGCGCGGGCCCTCCAGGACCTCGGCGTGTCGCTGCTCCAGGGCTACCTCTACGGCCGCCCGAGCACGAGCCTGCTCACCGCCGCCCCGCTGGCCCAGTCGGCCTGACCGACGAGGCCAGCAGGGGGCGCGCGCTCAGAAGCTCATGCCCATGTTCAGGCTGCCCAGCCCCACCACGCCGTTGTCGGGCTTACCCATGTTGGCGTTGCTGGAGCCGGCCTTGTAGCCGAGGTGGGTGCCGTAGCCCAGACCGAGGTCCCACTTGAAGGTGAAGCCGCCCTCGGTGGCCACCTTCCAGCCCAGGGCCGGGCCCACCGCGATGCGGCTGTAGGAGCCGGCCGGCTCTTCGCCAAAGGTGGCGCCGATGTGGTCGTAGCGGGCGATCCCGCTCGCGTACCAGCCGCGGTTGAAGTGCTTGAAGTGGTAATTGTAGCCGCCGTAGGCGCCAAACTGGTTGACGACGAGCTTGTCTTCGCTCACGGCGTTGATGAAGCGAAGCAAAAGGTTGTTGTACCGCCCCACCGTGACGCCGGCCGTGTAGCTGGTCTTGTCGGAGAGCGACTTGTCGTAGTCCAGCTCCAGGCGCGGCTCGAAGATGCCCGTGGCGACCACCGTGACGGCCTGGGTGTGATCGGCGATGGGCCGGTCTTTGGCGGCGGCAGAAGAGGTAGAGAGGGCAGCGGCGAGAATGGCAGTCGACAGCATGGTCACTCCGGTATGGAAGAGAGGGATGCTCCTGACAACGAGTCCCTCTTAACTGCTATTCTGCGCGTTGGTCAAGGCCGTGTCAGGACTCGCACCCCTATCCGCCGTTGACAATGACCTCCCAGGCCATGCCGCCGTCGTAGCCGCTGTAGGTGTCGGAGCCCGCGGGATCGCCAGTGGTCTGTCCACCCTGGGTGGTGGCCCGCACGCGGATGCGGTGCCCCCCGGGCGTGGCGGTCCAGGGCTGACGCCAGAGGGTCCAGATCGAGGGGCCGCCCGGGTAGGTGATCTCCGCCGGGGCCCAGGTGGCGCCGTCGTCGAGGCTGACCTCCACCAACGCGATGGGGTCCTCGCCGGCGTAGGCGGTGCCGAGCAGATCGTAGTCGCCTGGGTCGAGGACGGCGGTGGTGGGGCTGGCGATAAAGGCGTTGGCGCGGATGGTGCAGTCATTCGACCAGCCCACCTCCTCCCAGAAGCCCAGGTGGGGCTGATCGATGAAGTGCAGGGCCACCAGCCACTTCACATTCTTCATGCCATAGCGACCCGGCACGAGCAGCCGCACCACGCCGCCGTGATCGCGGGGCAGGGGCTCGCCGTTCATCGCCCAGACGATCCAGATCGGCCGGTCGAGGTCGCCCACCGGCACCGCCGTGGTGTAGGCGTCGGCCCCCTCCAGGTACAGCTCGGTGGCGGCCGCCGGAACGGCGAAGCCGAGCGCGTCGAGGGCCTCGCGGAGGGGCAGGCCGGTCCAGATGGCGTTGCCGATCGCCTGGTGGCGCGGCCCGGAGCCGATGCACTGCAGCGTGTGCTCTTTGTCGCGGCCCCCCAGCGCCTGCAGATCGGCCAGCGAGAGGCTGCCCAGCGCCCGGTCCTGGCCGAGGGTGCGGTCGCGCAGGGCGAGGCGCCAGGCGTCGCGGTCGAGGGTGGGCGAGCCGCAGCAGGAGGTCACATAGTGGTCTTCGTTGCTGGTGATCGGCGGGATCTCATCGAGGGGGGCCGCGCTGTCTCCCCCGCCGCCGCTGGGGGCCGGTGAAGAGCCGCTGTCGGCGCCCTGCTTCTCGGTGACGCAGGCCACAGCGCCCACGCCAATGAGGGCGCTGCCCTGGGCCAGCAGGGATCGACGGGAAAAGCGCATCGTGATCATGGCGGCCTCGGGCTTGGGGGTGCATGTGGGCGCGTCCGTCACTATGCCAGCGCTCCGGTGTCGGTTGCTCACCGCGCCGGTGTTTGAAGAAAGGAAGGAGACCCTGATGCTGGCCCTGCTGCTCACCGCGATCTCAGCCGCCGCCCCGATCGATCCGGGCCACACGATCTGGTTTGACCAGGGCTTTGGCGCCCCGACCGGCCTCGTCGGCCTGCGCTACACCCACGACCTCTCGCCCAAGGCCAGCGTGGAGGGCGGGTTGGGCCTTGGGCTGTCGGGCTACCAGGTGGCGGCGATGGGCCACCTGCGCAGGCCCTTCGGCGACAAGGGCCGTGGCGCCTGGATGGCCGGCGCCGGCCTGTCAAACGCGCTCATCGGCGAGTCGATCGGCATGCATGTGCCCCACGCCGACGGCGTCGCGGTGGACAGCAACAAGATCTACAGCACCACCTGGATGAACGCCGAGGGCGCCGTGCAGACCCAAGGCAAGCACCTGGGCCTGCGCGTCACGCTGGGCCTCGCCGTGCGCCTGCGCTCCAACATGGACGACCTGTGCGACGGCGAGGAGATCACCGCGCAGTACACCGACTGCTACCCGCCCCACACGCCCTCGGCGCCGAAGATCTCGGCGGCGCCGTTCTTTCCGTACATGGGCCTGGCGTACGGCTGGGGCTGGTAGGGCCTACTCCTCCTCTTCGGCCAGCGACTCGGCGAGGTCGGCCTGGGCCTGCTCCTTGGCCAGGGTCAGGTCAGGGCGGTCGGGCCAGCGGCGCTCGCCCTCGATGAGGATCACGCTGGCGCGCACGAAGTCCTCGTTGCGGCTGTAGGCCTCGGCCATGCGCAGAAAGCCCTCGGGGCTCTCCTCGAAGTGGCCGTACAGGATGGTGTCGGCCACCTTGTGACTGGGCAGCAGCTTGACGAAGTCGCCCTCGGCCATGTCGTCGTGCAGGTGCAGCGGCGCCGAGTACTCGATGCGCATGTTGTCGTCGGTGTTGAGCTGGTCGATGCTCGTAAACAGAAGGATCTGGTCGCGGTTGATGCGGTAGCGGGCCAGGACATCCTCGGCGGCGGCAGAGTTGACCGCCTGCATCTCCAGGGCCACGGCCTCATCGCCCGGCCGCCGCAGCATGGCTTCGACCTTCTCGGCGGTGAGATGGAGGGGCTGCTCGCTGCCCAGCAGCACGAGGTCGGCCCCCTCGATGGTCGTGAAGACCAGCACATGGGGGTAGACCTCGGCCACGGTGCGCAGCAGGCTCTGCACATCGCCATTGTCCATGCCGTAGAGCTGCACCCACTGGCTCCAGACCCCGCCCGGCTTGAGGCGGGTCTTGCCCACCTCCAAGAAGTCCTTGGTGAACAGATTGGAGACGCCGGTGAGCCAGGGGTTGCTGGGCTCCGAGATGATGATGTCGTAGGTCTGGGGCGGCGTCAGCACGATGTGGTTGCGGGCGTCGTTGGCGTAGAGGGTGACGCGGGGGTCTTCGAGGGGCCGGTTGTTGTACTCGTCGAAGAAGTGGCTGGCGTCGACGATGGCCGGCTCCAGCTCGATGACGTCGATGCGCTTGGGGGCCGTGTGCAGGGTGATCGATCCGGCCGTGATGCCGCTGGCCAGACCGATGACCATAACGTCCTGGGCATCCTTCTGGAAGATGAAGGGCAGGTGCGCGCAGAGCACCTGGGTGGGCATGTCGATCTTGGTGCTGGCGTCGACCTTGCCGTTGTTGGCCAGCCAGATGTTCTTGCTCTCCTTGCTTTGGGCCACGGTGACCACGCTGGAGAGGCCTTCTTTGTAGAAGAGCAGGTCGTAGGGGGTGACCGAGAACTCCAGGATTCCCTCGCGGGTGCGCTCCTCGGGGTCCATCTCGCTCGCGTACTTGTACATGCCCGCCGTCATCAGCAGCGGCTCCCAGGCCGGCGGGAAGAGGTGCACGAGGCCGATCACCATGCTGGCGAGGCCAAAGCCGGTGAGCTGGGGGCCAAGCCGGGGGCCCTCTTTGCGGGCCAGCTCGGCGCCGCGCAGGGCGAAGACGGCGGCGACGAGGTTGATGCTCACGCCGATCAGCACGGCCGTGCGCACCGAGAGCTGGGGCAGCACCACAAGCCCGCCGATCGAGGCGCCGAGGATGGCGCCGACGGTGTTCCAGCCGTAGAGCCGGCCCACGGGCCCGCCCAGCGAGGTGGAGCGCACCGCCGCCCGCACCAGCACCGGGAAGGAGGCCCCCATCAAGAAGGCCGGCGGGAACATGATCGACAGGGCGAGGCCCAGCTTGGCCGGCCAGAGCCACTGCTTGTTGTCCTCCACCGCCGAGTAGAGGTCGACGAAGATGAAGGGCAGCTCGCCATAGAAGTGCATCGCCAGCCAGGCCAGCAAGGCCACGCCGCACTGCAAGCCCATCACGAGGCGCAGGGCGCTGTAGGCCCCGCCGCGGGCCCAGATCCGGTCGGCCAGGGGCCCGCCGGCGAGCCCACCAAAGCCGATGCCCATCAGGAAGGCGAGGAGCATCACGCTAAACGCGAAGGCGCTGCCGCCCAACTGAAGCACGAGGAGGCGGAACCAGGCCACCTCGTAGAGCAGGGCCGAGAGCCCGGCGAGGAAGGCGAGCCCGAAGAGGGTGCGCACCCAGGGCTGGGGCGGCTCGGCCTGTTCGGCCGCCGTCTCGACGCTGGGCGGCAGGGCCGGGGTGCGCAGGCCGATCGGCACGGCCACCGCGCAGAGCAGCAGGTTGGCGCCGGCGGTGATGAAGGTGGTCGTCTGCAGGCCGAGCTTGGGCAGCAGGAAGAAGCCCGCCAGCCCAACGCCGATCACCGCACCGATGGTGTTGGCCCCATAGAGCAGCCCGATGCGCACGCCGGCCTGCTCGCTGTCGCCGGCCGCAAAGCGGGCGAGCAGGGGCAGCGTGCCGCCCATCGCGATGGTGGGCGGCAGCAGCATCAGGCCAAAGAGCAGGAACTGAAAGACCGCAAAGACCAGCGGGCTCGGGTGAAAGGCGGCCCAGAAGGCGCCGTAGATCGGCTCCACCGCGCTCACCAGCACCGGGTAGAGCAGGGCGTAGAGCCCAATGGCGCCCTCCAGGATGCCGTAGACGAGCAGGGGCCGGGCCACCCGGTCGGCCACCCGCCCCGACAAAAAGCCGCCGGCGGCGAGCCCGGCCATGAAGGCGGCCAGCACCGTGATCACCGCGAGCTGACTGGTGCCAGCGACGAGGTGCAGCTCGCGCTCCCAGACGGTCTCGTACACCAGCGAGGTGGCGCCGCTCGTGAGGAAGAGGGGCAGCAACACGGCCAGCGCGAGGCGACGTCGGGAGTCGGCCGGGTCGGCGGGCGGGGTGTCGTGCGTGGGGGTCGTGACGGAGGGGGCGTCGGTCATGGCCCGGCCGCTTAGCGCCTTGCTTCCTCAGGCGGTAGCGGGGGCGCGGGCTTTGGGGGGCTGGTGCGAAGGATCGCGCAGGCGACCGAAACCGCTCCCGACCGCAGGGCGAGTGGCGGCGATCGGCGTGGCAGAGCTGGAGGCGCTGCGTGCTGGCGGCGCTGGCCAGCGTAGCCTCCGAAGACCGCTGACAGGCCGAGGGAGCGCCACAGCCGGCCCGACGGCTGGCGGAGCCGGCGGAGCGCGAGGCCGAAGAGGGCCACGACCCTCTCAGCGCCGGTGAGCAGCAGCCCTTCGCGGTGGCGCTGCGCTGGACTTTGGGCGCTCACCGCCAGGGGTGATCGACACGCCGCTCCGTCGACTGGATGCCGACCACCGCCAGCGACTGATCGAGCACGATCTGCCCCAGGCCAGCCACCCGGTCATCGTGCGCTCCACCGACCCCAAAATCGACGAGCCGGCCTGGCGGCGGCTCCTCTCTCAGGGCACGGTGGGGCGAGCCTGGGATCCCGACAAGCGCGCATCCACCTTGGCCCCCGGCTGCTTCCCGACGTTTTCGCCCTCGAAGGCCGACTGACCGATGCTTCACCCGCCGAAGACCGTTCGCATCACCGAAGCCGGCAAGGCCAGCCTCAGCCGCATCAAAAACAGTCGTGCATCCAGCGCTGAGGCACCTTGGGGTCGGTCGCCGGGGCGAGGTCTCCACCAAAAGGTGGCGGCACGTCGATCCCCCCCGATCAACGCGCCCCCCTCAGCCCTTGATGCGGTAACCACCCATCTCGTTGTTAAAGACCCAGGCCACCACCTCACCAATCTCGAAGTGGTTGCCCATATACGAGTGAATCGTCGCCGCCGCCGAGCCCGCGTCGCGCAGCACCGCCCGCGCCTTCAGCATCTTGCGAAAACGGTCCTGCCAGCGCGCCATGTTAGCCGGCCGCAGATCCACCCAGCCCTTGGCCGCCCACTGTTCACGCGCAACCAGGTCACTCAAGGAGACCGAGGTGCCGTGGCCCACCAGCTCGGGCACGTTGATGCGCGGGCCGCGCAGGAGCAGGTGGCCATCGGGGCTCAGCACCGGGATGCCGATGCTCGGCGCCATCGTCGCCACCCCCGAGGGCTCCAAGGCCGCCACGAGGGACTGACTGAGCTGCAGGGGGTCGGACTCCTGGGCCAGCACCCGGTCGATGGTGCCAAAGGCGTGCTTGAAGAGCTGGGCCTCGAAGAGCAGCTTGGAGAGCTCGGGCGGGCCGAGCTTGCCGAGGGCCACCGAGGGGATGCCGCACTCCAGCTCGGCGGCGTCGAGGTCGGTGAGCGCGGTGGTGCGCAGCAGACCGGCCTTGTAGGAGGGGTCCATCACGGCGCCGTCCATCGCCGAGATGCAGTCGTTGCCGGTGTTGGCGCCGCGGATCTCCTGCACCACCACCCGGGCGATCTCCTCGGGGGTGATGTACTCCATCTGGCCCAGGGCGGTGATGGCGGCGAACTCGCCGCGGGTGAAGACACCGTTTTCGCCGGTGTCCACCACCGGAACCCGCAGCTCGCCCACCCGCTCGTAGCCGGCGGCGTCTTCGCGCAGGTCGAGCCGGGCGGCGTCGAGGGTGATCTGCTTGGGGGCGAAGAGGTCGGAGTTGCCGTGCTTGTCGGCGGTGCGGCGCACGTGCACGGCGCGGTAGCCGATCATCGCCGCAGGCTTGACCTCTTTGACGATGGGGGCATTGGGCGTGCGGGCGAGGAGGAAGAGCAGGCCGGTGTGGCCAAAGGCGGCCTCGGTTTTGGCCAGGAGCTTGCGGCTCGGCTTGTCTTCGGAGTGGGTGTAGGGGATGTTGAGCCCCATGCCGCCGGTGCCGGTGGTGCCGACCTTGATGTAGACCCGGGTCTGGTAGTCGGTGGTGGCCCGGTGCAGGCAGCGCACATGGCGGATGATCTGAGGCACGCTCTGGGAGAGCAGGAAGGTCTCCAGATCGCTCATGCCCTTGGCGTCAAAGGTGCTGTCGTGAATCCACTCGCGGACCTTCTGGGCACCGTCAAAGATGTCCTGGTAGGAGAGCCCCGTGGCGGTGTTGACGCAGTCGACGATGACCTCGGGCCGGTGCTGGCGGATCATCCGCACGAGGTGGTTCTCGCTGTAGGTGGCCTCAAAGTCATCGTAGAGCGCCCGCAGCAGGCGCTGGCGCAGGGCGGCGTCGGTCTGGATGCGGGCCCGCGGCATCTCGGCCAGATCGGTGGGCAGGAAGAGGTCGCCCCAGGCCGGCACGAAGGCGATGCGGTCGCCAAACTCGGCCTCGAGCTGGTGGGCGGCCACCTCGGCCTCATGGCGGAGGAGCGAGGCCACGACGATGCGCCGGGGATCGAGCTGCTCGACGATGTGACGACAGGCCTGAAGGCCGACAAGGCCGGCGCCGCCGAGGATGAGGAAGTCGTGGTACATGCGCTGCCTCGATGAGGGAGCGGCCAGCTAACCAGGGGCTGCCGGGCCCGCCGCTCTCCCGGAGGCCGCCGTGAACCGTCCCACCCTGGTGCTCTTCATCGGCGTCACGGCGATCAGCTTCGCCGCGCTGCTGGTGCGCCTCGCCGCGGGGGTCGAGCCGGTGGCGGCGGCCTTCTGGCGCACGGCGGCGGCGGCCAGCGTGCTGGGGCTGGCCTCCCTGCTGCGCGGGGCCTGGGCGCCGCTCTCGGGGCGCGACCGGGCGCTGGCGGCCTTGGCGGGCCTCTTTTTGGGGGCGCACTTCTGGATCTGGTTCGCCTCGGTGCACCTCACCACCGTCTTTCGGGCCACCCTGCTGGTCTGCCTCACGCCGATCTGGGCGGCCTTGTTGGAGTGGGGCCTGCTGGGAGAGCGGCCGAGCCGGCGCTACTGGATGGGCATCGGCCTCGCGCTCCTGGGCGTTGGGGCGATGAGCGGCGGGGCGGCCGAAGGGGGCAGCCTGCGGGGCGACCTGCTGGCCACCCTGGGGGGCGTGTTGTCGGCGGCCTACCTGCTGATCGGCCGAACGGTGCGCCCGCGGGTGGCCATCGATCAGTACGGCGCCCTGGTCTATGGGTCTTGTGCGCTGGCGATGGGCCTCGCGGCGCTGGCCACCGGGGCGCCGCTCTCGGGCTACTCGGCCAGCGCCTGGCTGGCCCTGCTGGGCATGACCCTGGGGCCCCAACTGATGGGCCACCTCGGCCTCAACTACGCAGTGCGCTACCTGCCGGCCTCGGTGGTGACGGCGGCGATCCTCTGCGAGCCCGTTGGCGCCGCGCTCACCGGGGCCCTCTTCCTCGCCGAGCAGCCCGGGCCGGTCGATCTGCTGGGCGGGGCGCTCTGCCTGCTCGGCGTGGGCCTGGCGATGACCCAATCTGCGCCGCCGGTGCAACAAGCCGGCCCCTCAGCGCGTTGAAGGCGAGCCCTCACCCAGGAGCCCTCATGTCCCGCGTCGTGCTCACCGAGCTCTCCTCCCGCGCCTGGGAGCACCCAGCCGACAAGGCCGCCCTGGCCTCGCTGCGAAAGGTGCCCGGCTTCGATGTGGTGGTGCGCAAGATCTTTGGCCTGATCGCCGAGAAGCCCCTGATGGCCATCACCGCCGGCAGCGCGGTGGAGGTGGGGCCCCTGCAGTACCCGCGCATCGCGCAGCTCTACGACGAGGTGCTGCAGACCCTCGACGCCCCCAGCCGGCCGGCGCTCTATGTGTCGCAGAGCCCCGTGGTCAACGCCGGGGCCGTGGGCATCGACGAGCCCTTCATCGTGCTGTCGAGCGGCAGCGTGGCGATCCTCTCCGATGCGCAGCTCCGCTATGTGCTCGGCCACGAGATCGGCCACATCGGCTCGGGCCATGTGCTCTACAAGACCATGCTGCGGGTGATGCTGCGCCTGGGCACCTGGATGCTCGGCACCCCGATCACCGGCGCCGCCCTGCTGGCCGTGCTCGCCGCCTTGCTGGAGTGGGACCGCAAGAGCGAGCTGTCGGCCGACCGGGCCGGCCTGCTGGCGGTGCAAGACCCCGACGTGGTGCGGGCCGGCCTGCTGCGCATTGCCGGGGGCGTGGCCGAAGGCGCCAACATCGAGGCCTTCCGCGAGCAGGCCCGCCGCTACGAAGAAGAGGGCAGCGCCATCGACAGCCTCGTGCGCACCCTGGCCTTGCTCGGCCAGAGCCACCCCTTCCCGGTGCTGCGCCTGCGCGAGATCGACCGCTGGGAGGAGGGTGGGGGCTACGGCCGGGTGCTCGAGGGCGACTACCCGCGCCGGGCCGATGATCCGGCGGCGCCCACCTGGGAGGACTGGAAGGAGTCGGCCAACGCCTACGCCGACGGGGTCAAGGCCAGCGCCGATCCGGTGGCGAGCTGGCTGAAGAGCGCCACCGCCGACGTCTCGGGCAAGGCCAGCTCGGTGTGGAGCCGGGTGCGCCGCAAAAAGGAGGGCCCGCACACGCCGCCCCCCGACGACGAGCCGCCCGGCTACACCGTCGGCCCCGACGGCATCATCGACCTCGACCCTTAGGCCGCCTCAGTCGAACTCGGCGGCGGCCTTGCGCGCCTTGGCCTCGGCCTCGCGATCGGCCTCCAGCTTGAGGTCATAGGCCGCCGAGACGGCGTCGCGGAAGAGGCGGGTGAACTCCAGCACCTCGGCCAGGTTCTCGGCGAGGTCGTTGCCAAAGAGCCCCGGCCGCTCGATGGCCAGCCGCCCGCCCTCGATGCGACCGCCCGGCCACTTGCGAAAGAGCGAAACGAGGTGCGGCACGATGTCGGGCTGGCCCACGACATTGGTGACGAACTCCTCGTCTTTGCCCTCCACGCCGAGCGAGTCGGCGATGGCGTTGTCGGAGGGGGAGGCCCCTTCGGTGGCCAGCATCTCCAGGCGCTGGACGATGCGCAGCATCGAGGCGCCGCGGTGGCCAAAGCTGACCTGCACCCGGCTGGTGGGGGGGCCGCCCTCCTTCTCGCGGGGGCCCTCGATGATCAGCACCTTCTGGCCCTCCACGGCCCCCTGCAGCACCCGCTCGCCCCCCGGCTTGGTGCCCAGGAAGAAGAGGTTGAAGCGCGAGGCGGTGGCCGTCCAGGGGCGCTCGCCGCCCTCAGCCACCGAGCCATAGAGCACGGCGGCCAGCTCGACGAGGCTGTCGATCTCCAGGCCGGCCACGCCGATGTACTGCAGCTCGACGCCGTCGCCGCTCACCCGCACGAAGTCGGCCCGCTGACCGGCCAGGAGCAGGGCTGAGGTGACCGCCGGATCGCTGAGGATCTGCTGGGCCCGCTCGGTGTCGACGGCGCGAAAGCGCAGGAACTTGTCGACCACCTCCACGCCCAGCGCGAACTCCGTGGCGGCGCCCGTGTTGCGGCTGAGCATCTTCTTGGGAAGCACCTCGAGCCCCGAGGGCGCACCCCAAGGGCCGCCCGCGTGAATCACGGTGCAGAGCCGCAGGGGCAGGCCGACCCGGCCGGCCCCAATCGACACCTGCACCGGGACCCCCCGGTAGACCCCCGCCATCATCGCCTCGTGGGCCTCACCCTTGTTTTGGAAGTTCAGCCCATGGCGGTTGGCGAAGGCCGCCCAATGGGCGACTCGCTGTTTGCGCGCAAGGCGGATCAACCGAAAGGGGACCGCGATCAAGGCAACAGCTGCGAGGAAGAGCAGAGCGCTGGCCGATGTCAGCGTCAAGGCAGGCCGATTCCTGGCGAGGGCGAGGGGGAGCGGAGGGCAACGCGCTCCAGGGTGCGCTTGCGAGAGGCCCAGAGGTAGCGGACGCGGCGCCCCCTGTCGATGCGTTCGCCCGCACTTCCTACGGATCCGCCGACGTGATGCGCCAATTCGACGTGTGAAGTTCCAGCCCCCGGCCTACCCATGCAGAGCCGCCGCGGCGCGCCACTTCCCTTCCGGCCTCCGCCGGTGCTACCTCTGATGCATCCTCAGGACCGCCGATGCGCCACAGCCTCCTCCTGCTCCTCCACACCGCCTGCAACGCGGGCACCCTCTCGGGCACGCTCTCCGGCCCCAGCCTCGATGACACCGCGCTGCCGAGCGACGGCGGGGGCGACGACGGCGGGGGCGACGGCGCCGACGGGGGCGACGAAGGGGGCGACGACACCGCGCCGCCGACCCCGCGCTGCGAGCCGGAGATCACCCTGCCCACCCCCTGGTACACCGAGGGTGACGCCATCTCCCTGCCGATCGCCTGCACCAGCGGCGCCGACCTCGCCGACTACAGCCTGCAGCTCACCCGCGGCCCCGAGGGTGCGGCGATCGAGGGCGCCGCCGTGGTCTGGGCCGCCGACCGGGGAGACGCAGGCACCATCGAGCTCACCGTTATCGCCACCCTACGCAGCGGCGGCGACGCCGAGCCGGCCACCGCGCGCTTCTGGGTGGCCGAAGACAGCGACCACCCCAGCAACACGCCGGCCGATCCGCTGGCCTACACCGAGGAGTGGGGCCTGCCGGTCTTTCACATTCAGACGGGGGGCGGCATCGGCGCCGACTACAGCGCCGCCACCATCACCTTCGACGGCACGGCCTACAGCGCCGAGATCAAGAAGCGCGGCGCCAGCTCCTACTCCTACCCGAAGAACAGCTACACCCTGCGCTTCGCCGACGACGAGAACGAGCTGGACGCCGAAGCCTACGGCATCCCCGAGAAGAAAGATCACCTCGTGCTGGTGAGCACCTTCGACGACAACAGCTTTGTGCGCCAAAAGCTGTCCTACGACACCTGGGCCGCCATCGCCGAGACCCTGGGCGAAGAGCGGCTTGTCATTCGCAGCTTCTTCGCCGTGGTCTACCTCAACGGCGCCTACGTCGGGCTCTATGTCGCCATGGACCGCCCCGACGACGAGTTCGTAGGCCAGATGGGCCTGTCTCGCGACGGCAACCTCTACAAGTCGGTCAACCACGACGCCAACTTCAAGACCACCGCAGCCAGCGGCGGCGGCAAGGGCTCCTGGCACCAGGGCTACCTCAAGAAAGAGGGTGCCAGCCTCGACGACTTCTCCGATCTCGACGCGCTGATCTCCAAAGCCGCGACCACCCCGGCCAGCGACTTCATGGCGGTGGCCAGCGACTACATCTACACGCCTGACTTCATGGACTGGTGGCTGCTGGTGCATGTGATCGACGCCGGCGACAGCGGCGGCAAGAACGCCTGGCTCTACAATGATCCCACCGGGCCGATGCAGTTTCGCTACTGCCCCTGGGACATGAACCACTCCTTTGGCCAGGACTGGATGACCCTGCGGGTGGGCAGCAGCTCCAACAATGACTTCACCTGGACCAACAACATCTTCGCCCACATCCTGAACGATCCGGCCAGCCGCGAAGCGCTCTTCGATCGCTACCAGCGCCTGCGCGCCGAGGGCCCCTACCAGCCGGGCTGGTACACCGACACCCTCGATGAATACTACGCCCTCATCGAGCCCTCCGCCCAGCGCGACTGGGACCGCTGGGGCGATGACTACCGCGGCTACTGGTGGGCCAGCTACCGCGGCGACGACTGGAATGACTTTGAGGGCGAGAAGGCCTATCTGTACGACTGGCTGGAGAGCCGCATCGACCAGCTCGATGTCTGGTATCCCCCCGAGTAGGGCGCTCTATCCACCCTCTCCCTCGGCGGAGAGGCCGTGCTTGCGCAGCTTGTCGAGGAGGGTGACCCGGTTGATGCCGAGCCGTCGGGCCGCCTCGCTCTTGTTGCCGCCCGAGGCAGCCAGGGCCTGGGCGATCAAGCCCCGCTCGAAGGCCTCGACCCGTCGCCGCAGATCGAGCTCCACCGCCGCCGGGCCGCCGTCGCCCACCGCAAAGGTAGACAGATCCACGCCGCTCTCGGGGGCCGAGAGCACCATCACCTCAATCGCTCGCTCCAGCTCGCCGACATTTCCGGGCCAGAACCAGCTCGACAAGGTAGCCAGCCAGTCCTCGGTCACGGCCGGCGTGGACAGACCATAGCGGGCGCAGGCCGCCTCCAAGAAGTGGCTGGCCAGCAGCGGCAGATCGCCGGGCCGCTCGCGCAGGGGTGGCAGGAGGATCTCCGCCCGACGGAGCTGCCGGAGCAGGGCCTCGTTGAGCCTCCCCTGGCGCACCTGGGCGCCGAGGTCGCGCTCGGCCAGCGCGAGGATCCGGGTCTCTTCGGGGCCTGGCTCGGGGCGCAGCAGCAGGTCGAGCAGGCGCTGCTGGGCGCCGGGGCCCAACTCGCCGGGCTCCTCGATCAGCAGGGCACCGCCGGCGGCGGCCTGCACCGCCCGGCCGAGCTCGACCTCGCTCAACAGGCCCTGGCCCGCGCGGCGGACGAGGGGCCCCCCGGCCCGCGGGCTGTTCTTCATCAGGGCGGCGGCGACCCGGTGTTTGCCGGTGCCCGGCTCGCCGACGATCAGCACCGGCAGCGATCGAGGCCCCAGCCGGCCGATCAGGGTGGCCACCCGCGCCATCGGCCCGCTGTGGCCCAACAGGTTGTCGGAGAGGGCGAGGAGGCCGCTCAGACGCAGGTTCTCGGCGCGCAGGGCGCTGGTCTCGATCGCCCGGCCCACCACCGCCCGCACCTCGTCGATCGAGAAGGGCTTGCTGAAGTAGTCGATGGCGCCGCCCTTCATCGCCTCCACCGCCGCGCGCTCCGAGCCATGGGCGGTGATGAGGACAAAGGGCGGCGCCGGATCGAGGCCGCGGGTGGCCGCCAGCAGGCCGAGGCCGTCGAGGCCGGGCATGCGCAGATCGGAGAGCACGAGGTCGAAGGGCTCGCGACGCAGGCGGGCGAGGGCGCTGTCGCCGCGGGCCTCCTCCACACAGTCCACCGGCAGGTCGGCGAGGGCCTCCACCAGCGTGAAGCGCAAGGCGGGCTCATCATCGACGATCAAGACGCGCAGCCTCAAGAGGGGCCTCCAAGCGGCAGGGTGAGGGAGGCCCGGGCCCCGCCGCCGGTGGCCGGCAGCAGGACCACGTCGCCGCCATGCTGGCGGGCGATCGCCCGGGCGATGGTGAGCCCAAGCCCGCTGCCCTGCCCCTTGGTGGTGACCCCCGGCTCAAAGAGCCGCGGCCCCAGGGCCACCGCCGGGCCGTCGCCGAGGTCGCGCACCGAGACGGTGGCCCCGGCGGGGCCGAGGGTGGCGTCGAGCTCCACCACGCTGCCCTCCGGCGCTGCCTCGATGGCGTTCTGTACGAGGTTCACCAGGATTTGCCGAATCTTTCGCCGATCACAGCGCACGAAGACAGACCCACCCCCGCAGCGCAGGACCAGCCCGCGGGACTGGGCCACCCCTTCGTGCAGATCGGCCACCTCGCAGGCGATCTGCGTGAGATCGGCCTTGTCGAGGGTGAGCGGCGAGAGGGGGCGCGAGAAGTTGAGGAACTCATCGAGGATGGTCTGCATCCGCCCCACCTCGCCCGCCAGCACCGCCACCCGGGGCCCAGCCCGCCCGGGGAGCGCGCTCTCCACCAGCAGATCGGCGAGGCCGCGCACGCTGGCCAAGGGGTTCTTGAGCTCATGGGCGATCTCGGCGCTGAGCCGGGTGAGGTCTTCCATGTGGCGCCGCTGCTCGTCGAGGCGCTCTTCGCGCAGGCGCAGCAGGTCGGACAAGGTGTCGGCGACGAAGTCACGCAGCCGCAGGCCGACGATCGAGCCCATCGAGCCCACCACGGTCAGCACGGTGGCCCGGGTCCAGAGCAGGGCATCGCTTTGGGTGCTGCGGGTGCCCCCGCCAAAGAAGAGCGGCAAGAAGTCCGGCATGAAGAGGCCGAGGTTGGCGGCCAGCGAGCCCCAGATGCCCACCTGCACGATGCCGATCGTGAGGGCGAGGTGCCAGCTTCGCCCGGCGACCAGGGCGCCCAGCACCGGCAAGAAGGCCAGCATCGGCACAAAGGGGCTGTCGAGCCCGCCGGTGGCCACCACCGCGCCAACCTGCACCGGCGCCATCGCCACGAGGTTGAAGGCGCCGCGATCGGCCGGGTCGCGGCGGTAGCGCAGCCACTCGACGATCGAGAGCGTGGCCACCCAGGCGAAGCCGAGGCCCACCTTGACCCGCCGCCAGGGGGAGGGATCGAGGAAGAGCACGAGCCCGACCCCGATCAGGGCCAGCGGCAGCCCGGCGAGGCGGAGCTGCGAGGCCCGGCCGAAGAGCTCGATCAGCCGCTGGCGGGCGTAGTCTTCGGCGGTGGACGGGCTCGGCAACGGGGGCTCCTGTGGCGTCCTCCTACAGCCTCGGCGGCCAGCCGGCCCCTGTCGAGCCCTCGACAGGGCGCCCCGCCGCCCCGATACTGGCCCCATGTTCGAAACCACCCCCGTCGGCCCTGCCTTCTTCGACGAGGCCCCCCAGCGGGCCACCGTCGTCCGCACCTTCGCCGCGCCGGCCGCCCGCCTCTTCGCGACCCTGGCCCGGGCCGAGGACTGGCCGCGCTGGGTGCCGGTGATCCGCCGGGCGGACTGGACCTCGCCCCTGGGCGAGGGCGCCACCCGCACCGTTCACATGGTCGGCGGGGTGGTAGCCGACGAGCGCTTCTTCGACTGGAAGCCCGACGGGGGCTTCTCCTTCTGCTTTGTGCGCCTGTCGGAGCCCACCTTGGACGCCTTCGCCGAGCGCTACCAACTCACCGACCATGGCGACGGCCGCTGCACCCTCACCTGGACGATGGCCCTGCGCGGAAGGGGGCTCACCGCCTGGATCCTCGCCCTGTGTCAGCCGATGTTGGGCCTCGGCCAGCGGCTGCTCCTCAGGCGCCTCGCCCGCCTCGTGGAGGCTCAACCCGGATGACCCGCGCCCTCCTGCTGCTCCTTTGGGGCTGCCGCCCCGAGAAGGCCGACGACACCGGCGCTGTCGCCGAGGTCGATCCGATGGAGCCGGGGCCCTATGCCCCGGGCCTCCTCCAGCTCACCCTCGATCGGGGCGACCGGCAACCGCCCCTTTGGGTCTGGTACCCCGCGACCGGCGAGGCGCCGCCGGCCGATCCGGTCGCCCTGCTCGATCCAGCGCATACGGCCGAGGCCGAGGCCCTCTACGCCAGCGCCCCGGCGGACTGTCCGCGTCGTTCTGTGTCGGATGGGCGGGGGCTCCCGGTGGCCGAGGGGGGCCCCTGGCCGGCGGTGGCCCTCTCCCACTGCTATGGCTGCCTCGCCAGCAACCTCGGCGCGGTGGCCGAGCAGCTCGCCAGCCACGGCTTTGTGGTGCTGGCGCCCGAGCACAGCGGCGACACGCTTTGGGATCAGCAGGCGGGAGCGGGCCTGCCCCTCAACACCGACACGCTGGCCCTGCGGCTCGACGATCTGGCCGCCGCCGTCGACGCCCAAGGGGAATTGGGTCTGCCGATCGGCGGGGTTGGCGTGATGGGCCACTCCTTCGGGGCGGTCACGGCGGGCGCGCTGCTGCAGGCGCGGCCCGACACGATCGCAGGGGGACTGTTTGTCGGCGCGCCGATCGAAAACCCGATCCTGCCCGGCGTCGAGGCGGCGGCGATCACGGCGCCAACGCTCTTCTTGCTGTTGGAAGAGGACCACAGCATCGGCGCGCTGGGCAACACGCTGATCGAGCAGAACGTGGCCAGCATGGGGGGCCCGACCACCCTGGCGCGGATGGCCGATGCCGGGCACTGGAGCCCCAGCGACCTCGTGGGCCTGACGCCGGGATTGATGCCGGGCTGCGGAGAGGATCTGCGCCAGGAGGGCGGCGCGGCCTTTGCCTACATCGAGCCCGACGGGGGGCGTGCCCTCACCGGGGCGCTGGCGGTGGCCTTCTTCGATGGCCTGCTGCGAGACGGGGAGCGGGGCGGGGCCTGGCTGGAGGGGGATGGGGCGACGGGCCTGACCTGGGAGCGGTAGGGTCTGGGGGTCAGTGGCAACGCAGACCCTCAAAGGGAGCCATGCAACAATTACAGAGCGCTCCACCAGGATCTTCGCAGATATCTGCGCAGCACCGTGGACAATCCTCCACCAGGTTGCCAGCGTCTCCAATCACGTCACTCGAACAGCAATTCGACCGCTGGCCCCCAGGAGCGCGGCTTTAGCGGCCCAAACACAGCTCAGCCACCTTGGCCAAGGCCCGCCCGACCAGCATGTCGTAGATCCCGCAGATGACGGCGCTCACGCGCGGCAGGCGGACGAGGCCAGGGTCCTCGGCCCGCAGGTCGAGGATCTGCCCGCCGACGTCCTCCATCCAAATGCCCCGGGCGACCTGCCGGGGCTGGGTGAGCTCGGGACAAATCTGGTGGAGCATCCACATCGGCAGGGTGCAGGTCATGCCGTCGGCCAGCTCGCGCTCGAGATCGGCCAGGGCGTCGGCCGCCTGGATGACGAGCCCCACCCGAAAGAAGGCCTCCCGCTCCGCTGCGGTGAGCGGGCGGGACCCGGCCGGCAGGGCGCCCACCGAGGCGATGATCAGCAGCCACAGGCCGCTGGTGTCGGCGGTCACCCGCAGGATCTCCTCCTGCTCAATGCTCTCGGGGGGTGCAAAGAGGACCTCCGCCGAGGCCACCTGGGCCGCCCAGCCGAGGCGCAGCAGGGCGTGGGTGAAGGCGAGGCGCTCGGGGCTGCTGGCGAGGGCCCGCAGCCGGCGACCGGCCTCGGCGGCCAGCGCGCAGCGGGGGCTGGGGTCGGCAGGATGGCCACGCAGCACCGAGGCGAGGGTGGGGCGCAGGTAGGCCTCGGCCGCGGCGGCCCGACTCGGGCGGTCCCAGGCGCGGGCCTCGGCGAAGAAGAGCGCGCGATCGATGTGATCATCGTCCACCTTGCTGAGAACCGCGAGCAAGGCCCCCGCCTCGGACAGCGCTTCGTCGGGCTGGCTGCCCAGATCCACCGCGGCAAACATCGCCAGATCGCCCAGACCTGCACAGAGATGCAGCCGCGAAGCCGAGAGCCGGTGGGCCGCGGAGAGCCAGGGAGACAGCGCATCCGCGCGGCGGGCGCCGCGACGGATCAGACCATCCAGCGCAGACGGATCGTAGTTCATGGCGATTTCGAGCCTCGATGAAGCTCCTACCGCCCCCGTTTACCGGTGTAAATACAGGGCTGAATAAAAACCCCCCCCTGCATGGTTCAACCCCGGGCGCTGCCCTCGGCCCAGCGCCGCAGGGCGCCAAAGCCACCGCCGGCCGCCGCCTCGGCGAGCAGCCGCTCCAGCCGCTTGCGGTCCACCCGGGCGTCATCCTGGCCGAGGGGCGGGGCCTCGGGCTGCAGGCCGCCGGCGCGCAGGGCGATGGCCCAGGCCTCGCAGGCATAGGCGAAGGTCTCCCGCCGTCGCGGCGGCACGCCGATCAGGAGCCCCTCACCGCTGAGGCCCACCTCGTCGCGGCGCAGCAGGTGCAGCAGGTGGGCGACCTCGTGCACCAGCACATCGCTGTGGGGGCTGGCGGCGAAGGCCCGCGGCAGCACCCAGGCGCAGCCCGCGGCGCAGATGCCGTCGAGCTGGGGCACATCGTCGGAGAGCGTGGGCACGCGCAGATCGTCGAGGAGTAGGTTGGCGAGGTCCCAGGCGGTGGAGAGGGGCACGGCCAGGGCGGCGGCGGGAAAGGTGGAGGGCGTCAGCACCCGCACCCGGGTGGGGATCACCGCGATCAGCGTGCCGAGCAGGTCGACCAGCGCGCGGCCCCGCGTGCCGAAGCCGGCATAGAGGACGTCGACGCGGACATGGCCGTCGTGGAGGAACGTATAGCCGATGGTCAGCATGAAGAGCGTCGCGTGGACGTAGATCACGCTCTCCTGCATCGCGATGAAGCTGGTGCCGAACAGGTAGCGCAGCACGACCACTGCGAACTGGATCAGGACGAGCAGGGTGGCCAGCCACATCAGGCGGCGGCCGACCTGCTCGTTGATCCAGTCGCACAGGCGCGCAATCGCGGTGAGCGCTGTCATAGGCTGCACCGGCTCGCGCGATCGCAGACCAGGGAACCGCTCAGCCCCACTTGATCGGGAGCCGGCGGGCGTTCATCACGCCGTTATAGGCCTGCGACGTGTACTCCGCCTGGAGATTGCGGAACGCGACGTAGGACTCGGCGATCTTCTTCACGAGCGGATCCGCGTCGCCGCGGATCTCGGCCAGCACCTCGCCGGCGGCATTGCCGAAGGCGATCAGCAGGTCGCGCGGGACTTCGCGCACGACGACGCCGTGCTTGCTGACCAGTTCGGCGACCGCGGCCGGGTGCTTCTGGTCGTATTCGGTCAGCGATTCCATGTACGAGGCCTGGGCCGCGAACTGGACGACCTGCTTGAGGTCGGCCGGCAGCGCGTCGAACTTCGCCTTGTTGACGCCGATCTCCTCCGCCGAGGAGGGCTCCTGGACACCCGGGAAGTAGTAGTTCTTCGCGACCTGGTGGAACCCGAGCGCGGCGTCGTTCCACGGTCCGATGAACTCGGCCGCGTCGATCGTGCCGGCGCGCAGCGCGGCGAAGATCTCGCCGCCGGGCAGTGTCACGACCGAGGCGCCGGCGCGACGGAACATCTCGCTGCCGAGCCCGGCGGTGCGGAAGCGCAGGCCGCGGAAATCGTCGAGCGAGTTGATCTCCTTGCGGAACCAGCCCAGCCATTGCGGGCCGCTGTCGCCGCACATGAACGGCTTGATGCCGAAGCGTGCGTACATCTCGTCGTAGAGCGCGCCGCCGCCGCCGAAATTGAGCCACGCCTGCAGTTCCTGCGCGACCATGCCGAACGGGAACGAGCCGA
>JBEIQK010000662.1:0-3774 GCA_040376505.1 Alphaproteobacteria bacterium
ACGCAGGCGGCGCGCCGCCGCCAGGGGCTCGGGTGGGCGCTCCAGGCGTCGAGGCGGGCCCGCTCGGCGGGGTCGGGCAGGCGCCAACGCAGGACACGGCCACAGATCAGGTCGCAGGTGGCCCAGCCGAGGGTCCGCCGGTCGAAGATGGGCTCGATGCGCGCGACCGTGTCGACCGGCAGGCGCTTTTTTTCGCGGCTGAGCACGAGGCCGCCCAGGTTCTGCTCTTCGGCCACCGGGCTGTCGAGGAGAGAGAGCCCCACGTCGAGGCGCGCCGAGGGCGACAGGGCGTCGAGGGCGGGCACCGTCTGCTTGAACAGGGCCTCGACCTGGGGGCCCTTCCAGCCCCGGTGCTCCAGCACACCCTTGTGGTAGGCCGACTGCGCGGCGGCGACGGCGGGGTCGGCCCCTTCGAGCAGGGCGGCGCGCAGGTCTTCGGCGAGGCTCACCCGCCCTCCGCGGTGTCGATGAGGTAGGCCTTGAGGTCTGCGTAGTTGTCCGGATCAGACAGATCGAAGACCGTGAGGTTGTAGACGAGGGCCCGCTCGTTGTCGGCGTCGAGCACAAAGACGTCGCGCCAGTCGGCCTCCCAGCGGGTCCAGACCTCGGCCGTGACGTCGTCTTGCAGGATCGGCAACGAGATCATCGCCGAGAGGTCGTCGAGGCCGGACTCGTAGCCGGCTTCGTTGATCACCAGCAGGTGGATCGGCAGCTCGGGGCGCTCGATCGCCAGCTCGTCCTGGAGGGTCTGAAGGTAGCCAGCCTGGCTACGGCAGTACCCTCACGAGGCGTGGGTGAAGTACCAGCCGGAGACCTGCTCCAGGTAGTCGCGGGGCGAGACGAGCTCGCCCGCCCGCGTGGAGTTGGGGTTGAGGTCGACCAGCGCGAAGTCGGGCATCGGCGTGGTCGGTTCGCCGCCGCCCCCCGTGTCGCCGCCGGTGTCGGCGCTGTCGGCGACCTCGCTGGTGTCGACCCCAGCGGTGTCGGGGACCTCGGCGGTGTCGGGGGCGGCCGAGTCCTCGGGCGGCCGGGGCGCGCCGCTGTCGTCGACGGGCACGAAGAGGCCGGGGATGAGGCCGCCGGGCCCCGTGGCGGGGTCGGCGCAGGCGAGGAGCAAAAGCGGAAGGAGGCGCATCTGACCCGCTACCTGCCCCGGACCCCGCCGGCAAGCGCGCCATCGCTTGCGACGGCGGCCCTCTTGCGGCATCCTGCGCGCCTTGGAGACACCGCCATGCGCCGATTGCTGCTCCCCCTCACCCTCTGGCTCGCCGCCTGCGGCGACAAAGGCGATGACACCGCCACATCCGGGCAGGAGGGCGAGGAAGAGACCTGCGAAGAGGAATATGTCGAGCTGCCCGCCGCGGGCATGCCAGGCTGGACACCGGCGGCGGGCTGCGAGGTGCTCTGTGAAGACCTCGACGCCGGCGGCCTCGTGTACCATGACTGCTACCTCGCAGCCGATGAGACCGTTTGGTGCCGCTACGAGGCCGCCTGTGAGTAGGACTCTGTTCACCCGCTGCGGCGCGCTGCTGATGCTCTCTCTCGCGGCCTGCGGCGCCGAGAAGGAGCCCGCCGCCGACACCGCCCCCCTCGACAGCGGCTGCGACGACAGCCCCGTGGAGCTGCAGGCCGAACCCGGCGACGGCTGGACGCCGGCGGCCGGCTGCGAGGGCCCCTGCGCCGACCTGGACGGCGGCGGCTTGACCTACCTCGACTGCTACATCACCGCCGATTCCGCCGTCTGGTGCCGCTATGAGGCCGACTGTGAGTGAAGCCCAGCCGGCCCCGCTGCCGCGCCAGATCGCCTACATCATCGGAAACGAGGGCTGCGAGCGCTTCTCCTTCTATGGGATGCGCAATGTGCTCACCGTCTTTCTGGTGAGCGTGCTGCTGCTCGACCTGCCCGCCGCCGAGCGCGAGGGGGCGGCCAAGGAGGTCTTTCACACCTTTGTGATCGGCGTGTACTTCTTTCCCCTGCTGGGCGGCTGGCTGGCCGATCGGTACTTTGGCAAGTTCAAGGTGATCCTCGGCCTCTCGGTTCTGTACACCTTCGGCCACCTGCTCCTGGCCCTGTCGGAGAGCTGGCGACCGGGCTTCTACGCTGGGTTGGGGCTGATCGCGCTCGGCTCGGGCGGCATCAAGCCTTGCGTGTCGGCCTTTGTCGGCGATCAGTTTGATGCCAGCAACCGCCACCGGGCCAAGGTGGTCTTTGACGCCTTCTACTGGATCATCAATTTCGGCTCCTTCTTCGCCACGCTCCTGGTACCCTACCTGCTCCAGAAGTACGGCCCCAGCGTCGCCTTTGGGGTGCCGGGCGTCTTGATGGCGCTGGCGACGGTGATCCTGTGGATGGGGCGGCACCTCTATGTTCAGGTGCCGCCAGCCCCGGCCGACCCAGACTCCCCCCTGCGGGTGGCCTGGACGGCCCTGTGGGCGCCGCGGCCCCAGGCCGGCCGGCCGGGGCTCTGGGTGGCGGGGCTCGGCGTGGGGCTGGGGATCGGCTCGCTGGCCCTCATCGGGGAGATCGGCTTCGTCGCGAGCCTCTGTCTGAGTCTGGTGCTGATCCTGGGGCTGGGCGGGCTCGGCACGGGGATACAGCTCGACCGGGCCCGCGGCGCCCACCCCGAGGAGGCCGTGCAGGGGCTCGGCGCCGTCCTGCGGCTGCTGGTGCTCTTTGCGCTGGTGACGCCCTTCTGGTCGCTCTTTGATCAAAAGGCCAGCACCTGGGTGCTTCAGGCCAACGCCATGACCCGCCCCGACTGGTTCGCACCCAGCCAGATGCAGGCGCTCAACCCAGCGCTGGTGATGCTGCTCATCCCCTTCAACAACCTGCTGCTCTACCCGCTGCTCGGTCGCTGGGGACTGACGTTGACCCCGCTGCGCAAGATGACCGCCGGCATCGTCTTCTCCGGGCTCGCCTGGATCGCCGTTGGCGCGCTGCAGCTCCAGCTCGACGGGGGCGCTGCGCTGTCGATCCTCTGGCAGCTCCTGCCCTATGTGCTGCTCACCTTAGGCGAGGTGCTGGTGAGCACGACGGGCCTGGAATTCGCCTACTCCCAGGCCCCCCTGCGGGCCAAGAGCGCGCTCATGAGCCTGTGGAGCCTTGCCGTGACGGTGGGCAACCTCTGGGTGCTGCTGGTGAACAGTCAGGTGAAGAGCCCGGCCCTCACCGGCTGGGTGGAGGCCCGGGGCCTCGGCGTGACCGCCGCCCAGATGTTCTTCTTCGCGGGCTTTGCTCTGGCCGCCGCCCTGGCCTTCGGCCTTTACGCCCGCGGCTTTGTGTCGGTCGACCGCTACCGCCCGGTGACGAAATGAGCGTGCAGATCGAAGGCTGGACCTTCTCCGAGGCCCATGGGCGCTACCTCATCGCAGATCTGGTGAAGCTCATCGACCAGGCTGCCTGGGGCCGCCCCGCCGGCCTCTTCGCGACCGCCCGGCAGGAGGCGGCCGCGGTGCAGGCGGCCCTCTCGGCGGAGGCGCCGCTGCAGGCCTGCGTCGAATCGGCCTGGGCCCTGCTGCGCCAGTCGCGGGCGACCCTGTCGACGGCCGGGCTGCTGCCAAGGCCAATGGAGGGCCGTGTGGCGGGCATCTTTGTGTCGGATGGTGGAGTTCCCAAACAGCCGGCCCTCTTCGGCGAGGTGGGCTGGAGCGGCCTCGCCGGCGACCGCCAGAAGACCCAGCGCCACCACGGCCGACCCTACCAGGCGCTCTGTCTCTGGTCGGCCGAGGCGGTGGAGGGTCTGGCGGCCGAGGGCCACCCGATCGGCCCTGGCT
>JBEIQK010001105.1:0-1680 GCA_040376505.1 Alphaproteobacteria bacterium
ACCATCCTGTTTACGCTGCCGGTCGCCCTGGTGGGGGGCGTGGTGGCGCTGCGGGTCACCGGCGGCACCTGGAACGTGTCGAGCATGGTGGGGATCATCGGCCTGTTCGGCATCGCCGTGCAGAACGGCCTCGTGCTGGTCTCCCAGATCCGGGGCCTGCGGGCCGAGGGCATGGACCCCCTGGCGTCGATTCGAGAGGCCAGCCTGGGGCGGGTGCGGCCGAAGCTGATGACCGCGGGGACGGCGATCCTCGGCCTGCTGCCGATCCTGGTGTTGGACCTCCATGGCACCGAGATCGAGCGTCCCCTCGCGGTGGTGATGACCGGCGGCCTGCTGACCTCCACCGCCTTCACCCTGGTTGCCCTGCCGGCCTTCTACCGCCTCGCCGAGCGCTGGTTCGGCACCCCGGAGGACCCATGACCGCACCTTCTGACGGCCAGGCCTTCTGGGAGCGCACGGCGGCCCGCTACGACCGCTCGATGACGCTCCTCGGAGGCCCCATCCCCGCCGCGGTCGCCGGGGTGGTCGAGCTCGTGGCCGGGTCGGCCCGTGTCTTGGAGGTGGCCTCGGGGACAGGCCTCTTCACCGCGGCGATGGCCCCCGTCGTCGGCGAGCTCATCGCCACCGACTACGCCGCGGCCATGGTGGCGCAGACCCAAGCCCGGGTCGCTGGCCGGGGCGCGGTGCGCTGCCTCGTCCGGGACCTCTACGCCCTGGGCGAAGACATCGGCCCGGTCGACGCCGTGGTGGGCGCCAACCTGCTCCACCTCCTCCCCGACCTCCCCGGAGACTTACAGGCCCTTCGGCGGGTCCTGCGCCCCGGGGGGCTCCTCCTGGTGCCGACCTACTGCCACGCCCAGTCGCCCACCGCGCGGGCGGTCTCCACGGTGCTGTCGTGGGTGTCTCTCCCGGCGCACCGGCGCTTCGATCTCGACGGCCTCAGCGGCGCGGTCGCCTCCGCGGGCTTTGAGATCGAGCGAGAGACGCTGCTGGATGGGCTGCTGCCGATTGGCTTTGTGACGGGTCGAAGGGTGTGAGCTGGCGCAACGTGAATCAGACGCGCGGACGGATGGCATCGCGAATGCACGGTGGGCCCTGGAGGGCGGCGGGTGACGAGGCCAGCGCGTGGGCCCAGCGCCTCCCCCCTCAGGCCCGACCCCGCGCCCGCAGCGCCTCCCAAAGCCCTGCGTAATTCAGCAGAATATCCGTCAGCGCCGCCCGAACCGCCGCCGAGTTGAGCGCCTGGGTGCTCATCAAGGTGTGGGCATCCAGCGCGCTCATAATGGCATTCAAGATCTCGCTCGTCAGATCGGGCGAGTTGGCAAACTGCTCCTTCGAGTTGTTCACCGCCTGCTGCACGAGCGTCTCCGACTCCAGGAGCTTGCCCAGCAGCACCTTGTTGACGTACACCAGCTTGTCCTGGTCGGTCAGCTCGCCCTCAAACAGCGCGTTCACCTTCTCAATCAGCTCCCGCATATACGCGCGCTCGGGCGCCCGTACAAACCCAGTGCCCGCCTCGGTGAGCGGTTCGAGCTTGTAGTTCGCGCCGAGCCCCAGCGGGAGTACGACCTTGCCCTTCTTCTTGAGCGCGTGGTGCGTGAGGGCGATCTTGGAGAGGTCAATCGCGTCGCGTTCGCGGGCGACGACAGTAACCGCCGCTGGCACACCCTCCTGCGCCTC
>JBEIQK010001022.1:0-1991 GCA_040376505.1 Alphaproteobacteria bacterium
GGGATAAAGAGTCGGTTACGATGATAGAGTGTGGAGATCGAATTTCTGTGCTTCAACGAGTCTGCGGCTTGTCAGGTCGTGCGGGCTTGTGCTAAATATCTGCGCCACCTATCCTCCACCCAAGGATGTCCTCATGCTATCGAGCGCCACCACCCCTGCCCCCCCCCAACACGCCTCCCCCCGCCGGTGCGCCGGCCGTCACCAGCGGCCCGCCGGCCGTCCCCGCCGCCCAGCAGACCGCGCAGTCCAGGCTCAATACGCTCCTCGCCCAGGATGGCTTGTCCGAGGGCGTCAAGGACGCCGGGGAGGACATGCAGCAGGGCATCGAGCAGATCGCGAGCGCCGCAGAGGCCTTCAAGGCGGGCGACACGCTCGGCGGCACCGCCATGGTGATGAGGGGTATCGGCTCCTTCAGCGGTATGCTGGCGATGGCGGCGCCACCCTTCGGGGCGATCGCGGCGGCGGTGCTCGGGGCTATCACCGCGATCATCGCGGCCATCCTGGAGGCGATGCGGCCGGAGACCGAGTCGCTGGAGCAGAAGCTCAAGAAGTTCATCGAAGAGGAGACGCTCAGCCGGGCGTATATCGCGATGTCGGGCGGCAAGGCGGAGTGGGAGCTGGCCCAGACCAAGATCGCCGTGCTCGCGGCGCAGCGGCAGCGGGCGGTGGATCGCCTCGCTCAGGACGACATCGACCCCAAGCTCTCCCCCGTCGAGCGGAAGGAGCTGGAAGCCATCCGCGCGGGCTTCACCTGGGAGTACCTGACGCAGAACATCGGCTGGGAGGGGCACAAGGGGCGCATCTCGGCCTCCTTCGCCGCGCTCGCCAAGAAGCGTGACCTCGCCTCCACGGAGTGGATGGCGCTCTACGACATCACCATCTCGTATGCCGTGCAATTCTGGGCCACCTTCGAGAGTATGGCCGGGCTGGTCGGCGAGCCCGCCGACGGCAGGCACATCACCGGGCTCAACAACGTGGAGCTCTTTCAGGCGCTGCGCCGGGTGGTGGCGCGCCAGCTCCGGGACGACATCGACTCGGTGTACTTCGAGTCGCAGAACAAGTGCCAGCTCTTCCACCTCTGGAGCGGCGAGGTCCAGAACTACCAGGAGATCGGCCGACGTGTCGGCGTCACCGGACAGACCAAGGAGCTGAACAAGTGGCTCGGCGGAAAGAGCACGACCTTCGCCGTCTCCTCGGGGGGCACAATCTTCAGCTCGGGCACGTCGAAGGGTGATCTGCCGGTCTACGTGGGTCGCGGCAGTGCGGGCGAATGGAGGAAGGTGACGGGCTCGCCCAACTGCGATCAGGTGTTCGCCTGTGAATTGTCCCAGCCGGGGACGCTGGGGGTCATCAGCCTGCACGGCTACGGAAAGAAGCTATCCTACAGCTTCTTTGACGACCGCGAGGGGGTCGGCGAGGACAGCGCGCGGGACTGGACCCCCAACGCGGGTCGGTGGAAGCCATGGGGCGAGCTGAACTTCGAAGCCCAGCACGAGCACCTGACCATCCTCGCCGTGGGGATGTACCCGGAGAAGGACGGCTTCCGCGTACAGGTGCTTGGCTACGACAAGGACCGCAAGGACGTCCGGCTCTTCGACGTCGGCTACGAGGACAGCTCGGTCCAGCCGCCGACCTTCCGCCCGATCGTGTTCAAGGCCGGGGAGGTCCACAGCTCGTTCAAGGTCCAGGAACCGAAAGACCGCGAAGTTGAGTTCACGCGTGACGAGGTCCACCACCAGCTCAAGGGTGACCTGTGGCGCCGCTCGCTCCCGAGCGGGTGCACGATCTCGTACATGCGCGACGGCGCGACGGCGGTGCAGGTTGGCGGTCTGGTGCGTACCTCGACGTTCACCTGGGACCTGCCGTCTGCGGGCTACTTCGATTGGAATGGGCTCCAAATCCACCAGGCGCGCTTCTTCCCGGACAACACCCTCGTGTGTGCGACCAATCACGGCATCGCCATGCTCTGCCAGGTAGACGGCCCGTACGGA
>JBEIQK010001070.1:0-1814 GCA_040376505.1 Alphaproteobacteria bacterium
CGCATCGAGGCCTGGTTTCACTCCGCCGCCGCCCACGCCCTGCACCGCCCGGTGGCCCTCAACCGGCCCGGCCCGGTCTTCGTCGTCGGCGCGCCGGGCGCCGGCCTGGGCCTCGTGAGCGCCCTGTTCGCAGGCCACCCCAAGGTTCATTCCCTGGGTGAGAGCGAAGAGCTGGACCGCCTGATGGAGCGGATCCCCGCGCAGATGGGCAGCGCGATGCCCGAGTGTGTCTCGGATCTGGCCACCCTGGCCCCCGACAGCCTGCAGCGCAGCTACGACAGCGCGGTGGGCGTGCTCCCTGAAGGCCGGCCCTTCACCGTCGACGCCAGCGCCCAGAACCTGCTCCACGTCGGCCTGATCGACCTCTTCTTCCGCTCGGCGCGGGTGGTGCTGGTCGAGCGCGACCCGGCCGATCTGGCCCTGCAGATGTTCCGCCGGCCCTGGACCGCCCCGGGCGCCGCCTTCGCGGGCTCGATGGCCGACATCCAGACCTACCTCTCCGGTCACGATCGCCTCGTCGCCCTCTGGAAGAGCGGCGTGCGCCGGCCGATCCACGCGGTGCGGATGGAAGAGCTGGTCGCCAACCCCGGCACCACCGTGCGCCGCATCGTCCAAGCGGTCGGCCTGCCCTGGAGCCCCGCCACCGTCGAGCCCCTGGTCAGCCGCGGCGTCTTTCGTTCGGTGGGGGCCGGCCGCCGTCTGCGCGAGCGGAGCCACCAGAGCGCCGCCTAAAAGGGGTGGTCGAAGGCCACATAGACGCCGAGGGTCGGCAGGGTGGTGGGGCAGCCCGGGCAGGCGGCGACGTCGGCCCCGTAGCCGGCGTCGACCCGGCCCACGAAGGTCTCGTCGACGATCAGCCGCAGGCCGAGGCCGGCGGAGCCATGCAGGGGTGGGCCGATGGGATCCTCGGCCTCGCCGCTCACGGCGGCCAGATCGACGAAGGGGGCCACCTCATAGGTGAGGGGCAGCCGCCCGAAGGCCTCGTGGTGGAAGAGGCGCAGGCGCAGCTCCTGGTCGACCACCGCCTTGCCCGGCCCGCGCCAGCGACCGTAGCGGATGCCCCGCAGGGTGTTGGCCCCGCCGAAGCCGGGTGTGGGCGGATCGTAGCCGATCCAGTTGACCATCTCGGTGAAGGGCACGGCGCCAAAGAGCCACTCGGCCATCGTGCGGTGGGCCCAAACCACCCGCCCGCCGAGGGGGACGTAGGTGGAGATGCCGGCGTGGGGCCCGCCCCAAAGCTGCCCCTGCACCGGCGGCGCCACCATCGCGGCCAGCTCGACCGCAGGATGGGTGTAGAGGATTTCCTCGATCGGCTGCGGGTCGATGTTGTGGCCACCGCGGATCACCAGGTCCTTGGCGCGTCCTGTGATCCACAGATAACCCTGCTCATCCAGTCGGCCAAGGTCGCCTGAATTGACCCAGCCTGGCTCAACGAATGCGTCCTGGTTGTGCTTGTCGCTCAGGTACCCCGAGAACACGCCTGGCCCGGCCATGGCCACCACGCCGATCTCATTGGTTGCGCACTCGCCCAGGTAGCGACCGTCGCTATCGATCTTCACGACACGGACCCGAGCGTAGGGCACGGGCTGGCCGACCGCCCCCAGGCGCAGTTCACGGTCCATGTAACTCATGGTGTGCACGCTTGCAGTCTCGGTCATGCCATAGACCTCGAGCATCGGCAGCTTCATCTGTTCGGTGTACTGGCGGGCCACCGCCACCGGAATGGCTGACCCGCCACCGGCTGCTCGCTTGAGGCTCGAAATATCGGCACCGTCTACCGGGATGGTCAGTGCCGCGACCAGCACCGTGGGCAC
>JBEIQK010000746.1:0-3242 GCA_040376505.1 Alphaproteobacteria bacterium
GGAGAGCAGACCGCACCCGGCGTGCTCACGCTCCAGGTGTTCCACGCCATCGAGACGGAGGCGAGGACTGCGAGATCCTGAGCAAGATCCCGCGCTGCGCCGAAGAGTTCACCTTGACCCTCAGCTACGCGCCGCTCCTCACCAATGAGACCTCGCCCTGAGAACAGCCGGGGCGCAGGCCCCGGTCGCCGGCAGTTGACGTCGACGATCGGACCGGTCAACAGGCAGGCAGGAGGGCCTCCCATGCCGCGTCTCATCCCCACCCTGGTCTTCGTCTCCCTGCTCAGCGCCTGCGGGGGCGGGGAGCCCGCCACCGACAAGTCCAAGAAGCCCGTGGCCGGCGACGACACCGCAGGCACCGGCGACGACACCGGCGAGCTCCCCGAGGAGACCTGGGGGCCCGCCGATCTGCGGCCCGGGGCCTACACGATGGTCCCCTCCACCGTCACCAGCGACACCTGCGGCGGCCGCATCGTGGCGGGCACCTCCTACGAGGTCCCTGCCCCCAATGTCGAAGGCTACGTCACCCTGTGGAACTACCTGCCTCTGGAGGGCTCCAGCCGTCAGAACCTCCGCGGCTCGGGCTCCAGCGTCTTCACCGCCCCCGACGGCACCTGCGAGGTCACCGAGACCACCAGCGTCACCGGCCGCCGGGTCTCGGGCATCAAATTCGGCCTGGAGGTGACGCGCGGCATCAACCAGGTGGGCACGGGCTGCCCGACTCCCGCAGGCTCGAACCCCTGTGAGACCGTCTGGAGCGCCGCTTTCGACTTCATCGAGCCCGGTGGCGGCGACACCGCGACCCCGCCGCCCGCACCCTGAGGCGGCCCCAGCGCGCCGGCCGCGCCGAGACCTGCCACGAACTGTCATTCTCTGGCAAGGCCTCGCCGACACGCATTCGCCATCCGGGCCGCCCGGCGTAGACTCTCGCACGGTGGCTGTTACGGTCTGCTCCATCGGGCGGGGCTCCCCCCAGCCGCGGAGGTTGTATGCGTCTCGCTTATTCTGTCTCAGTGCGCGTCGTTCGTTTGTCCATGGCCCTCGGATTGAGCCTGCTCTTCGCCTGCGACAAGGGCATCGGGCCTGGCTACCTCGACGGTGAAGGCGGCAACGACGGCGATGGCTCCGGGGTGGCCGACCGCGACGACGATGGCGTCAGCGCCGCCGAAGACTGCGACGACAGCAACGAGAACATCGGCGGCCCGACCCCCTGGTACAAGGACGCCGACTCCGACGGCTACGGCCCCGACGCCAGCGCCACCCTGAGCTGCACCGCCCAGGCCGCGATGGTGCCCCAAGGCGGCGACTGCGACGACGCCAACCGCTATGTGAACCCCGGCGCCCCCGAAGTGTGCAACGGCGGCATCGACGATGACTGCAACAGCGTCGCCGACGACGAAGACGCCAACCTGAGCGACCCGCTCTTCTGGTACCCCGACAACGATGGCGACGACTTTGGCGACGCCGCTGCAGAGCCCGTCGTGGCCTGCCTGCCCCCCGAAGGCCAGTGGGCCGACGCGGGCGGCGACTGCGACGATGTGCGCAGCGCGGTCAACCCCGAGGCGGAAGAACAGTGCAACAACGGCTTTGACGACAACTGCGACGGCTCGCTCGGCGACTGCGCCCTCGACGAGGAGTACGACCTCGCCGACTCGGCCGCCCGCGTGATCGGCGTCACCGACGGCGACTTCGCCGGCTGGTCGGTGGCCGGCGTTGGCGACATGAACGGAGACGGAAACGACGACGTGGCCGTGGGCGCCCCCTACCAGGACCGCGGCGAGTTCAACGCGGGCGCCGTCTACATCGTGCACGGGCCGGTCGAAGAGGAGATCACCGCCAGCGCCGCCAACGCCGCCTGGTATGGCACCGAAGAAGAGGACTGGGCAGGCTGGGCGGTCACCGGCGCTGGCGACGTCAACCTCGACGGTTACCCCGACCTCCTGGTCGGCAGCCCCAACGACAACACCTCGGGCGACAACGCAGGCGCCGCCTACCTCGTCCTCGGGCCCACCCTCGGCACCAACCTCTTCACCAACGCCGACGCCATCCTCGCCGGGCAGGAGGTGGCCGATCAGGCCGGCTCCTACGTCGGCACGGCCGGCGATGTGAACGGCGACGGCACCGCCGATCTCCTCATCGGCGCGCCCTACCACGACGCCTCCGGCGCCGACTCGGGCGCGATCTACGTCGTGTCTGGCCCGGCCACCGGCCTCATCCAGCTCAACTCCGTCACGGCGATGGCCAAGATCGTGGGCGAGCGGGCCGGCAACGTCGCCGGCTTTGCGGTCGAGGGTGCGGGCGACGTCAACGGCGACGGCGTGGCCGACCTCCTCATCGGCGCGCGCGAGGCTGGCACCTCCAGCAGCAAGCGGGGCCGCGCCTACCTGATGCTGGGCCCGGTCAGCGGCTCGGTCTCGCTCAGCACGGCCGACCTCATCTTCGACGGCGAGTCCAACGAGGATCACGCCGGCACCGCCGTCACCGGCCTCGGCGATGTCAACGCCGACGGCCTCGCCGACGTCGCCATCGGCGCGCCCGAGAGCGACCGGGGCGGCTCCAACGCCGGGGCCGTCTACCTGATCCACGGCGTGGCCCGCAGCGCCGAAGACCCGAGCAGCACGCTGAGCCTCGCCGACGCCAACGCCATCCTCGTCGGGGAGGCCGCTGGCGACGCCGCCGGCCGCTCGATCTCCGAGGTCGGCGACATGGAGCACGACGGCTTCGACGACCTCCTCGTGGGCGCCCCCTACAACGACAGCCGCGGCAGCACCGCCGGCAGCGCCTACCTCGTCTCGGGCACCGCCGTCGGCATCGTCGATCTCGGCGTGGCGGCCAACCGCTTCCGCGGGGTCTACACCAGCGGCGCCGCCGATCAGACCGGCACCTCGGTCGCCGGCGCCGGCGACCTCAACCGCGACTCCTGGCCCGACCTCATCATCGGCGCGCCCAAGAATGGTCGGGCCGACGATCTGCCCGGCGCCGCCTACATCATCCACGGACTCGGCCTGTAAAGGGGGCCTGCCCTCCCGCAAGGCCCGCGCCGTGGTATGACGCGAGGCCATCCGGGAAGTGGAGGACCCATGTCCGGGACCGCTGCCGATGCCGCCTACGCTGCGGCCAACCCAAGCCCCCCGCGGCTCCCCGCAGCGAGCGGCCTGCCCCCCCTCACCCGCGCCGGCCTCCGCGCGCTGGTTCGCGAGCTGGTGCGGATCCGGCGCCTCGAAGAGGTGGGCGCGCGGGCC
>JBEIQK010000828.1:0-2819 GCA_040376505.1 Alphaproteobacteria bacterium
CGGCGACGGCGTCCCCGAGATCGTGGCCACCAACAGCACCGCCCAGGTGGTGGTGCTCGACAACATGGGCAATGAGCTGTGGACCGCCTCGGTCGACCCCGGTGGCACTGACTGGTTCTCCTACCCCTCCATCGCCGACCTCGACGCCGACGGTATCCCCGAGGTCATCGTTGGTCGCAACATCTTCGACAACAATGGCAACCGCGTGGGCACCGGGGCCTATGGCACCGGCGGCTGCCGCAACGAGGGCTACTCCGACTACGTCGAGGGCAGCATCTCGGTCGCGGTAGACCTGAACGGTGACGGCGAGCTGGAGGTGGTGGTGGGCAACGCCGCCTACCGCAAGGACGGCTCGGCCCTCTGGTACAATGGGATGAGCGACGGCATCCCCGCGGTGGCCGACATGGACCTCGACGGCGAGCCGGAGATCGTGGTGATCGGCGGCAACCGGGTCTGGACCCTGGAGACCGACGGCACCCCCACGGGCTGGGTCGCCAGCTTCTCGGGCACCAACTACCTGGGCCCCCCCGCCATCGACGATCTCGATGGCGACGGCGCGCCCGAGATGGTCATTGTCGGCAGCAGCGAGATGCGGGCCTACCGCTGGGACGGCTCGGTGCTCTGGACGCGCCCGGTCTACGACGCCAGCGGCGCTGCCGGCGTGGTGCTCTTCGACTTCGAGCTCGACGGCTACCCCGAGGTGGTCTACGCCGATGAGCGCACCGTGCGGGTCTTCAACGGCCTCGACGGCTCGGTCAAGCTGGAGAGCTCCGACCACAGCTCCTACACCGGCTTTGAGAACCCCATCGTCGCCGACGTCGATGGCGACGGCGAGGTGGAGATCGCCATGCTGCATGGCAACGGCAGCTATGGCCTCACTGTTTATGGCGACGCCGATCACTCCTGGCCGGCCGGGCGCAAAATCTGGAACCAGCACGCCTACACCATCACCAACGTCGAAGACGACGGCGGCATCCCCGCCGTGCAGCCCCCCAACTGGGATGTCTACAACAACTTCCGCTCGGCCGACGCAGGGCTGCCGCCTTCCGAGTGGCAGGACCTGCGCCCCGAGGTGGTGGAGGTCTGCACGAAGGAGTGCCCCGAGAAGCTGATGATGACCGTGCGCGTGTGGAACCAGGGCACCGGCCCGGTCGACGCCGGCGTGGTGGTGGTGGTGCGCGCCGGTGAGGGCGGCCCCATCGTCGCCAGCGCCACGGTGCCGGTCGAGATCCCCTCGGCGCGCTCCAGCGATGGGGTGTTGCTGACGGTGGACGTGAACGATCTCGGCGGGGCTACGCCGATCGTCGGCTTTGACGACTCGGTGGCCCCGGTGTCGTTGATCCTCGACTGCGCCACCGACAACGACACGAGCGGGCTGTCGAGCACCTGCGACTGAGAGATGGAGGCCATGGCCCGCTTCTTCAACACCACTGGCCCCTGCGACCCGGCGCGGCACTACATGCTGCCCGCCGAGGCGCGGCTGCCCGAGCTGCTGGGGTTGGTGGAGCGGGAGCAGTATTTTGTGCTGCATGCGCCCCGACAGACTGGAAAGACCACGGCGATGATGGCCTTCGCAGCGCGGCTGCGGGGGCTTGGCTACGCGGCGGTCTGGGCCTCGTTGGAAACCAGCCAGGGCTTTGAGGCGGTCGGCGAGGCCGAGGCCTTGTGGATCTCCAGCCTGGAGCTGCGCGCCCGGCAGCAGCTCCTTCCCGCCCTTCATCCGCCCGCGCCGAGTGAGGCTCCCGTCGGTGCGCGACTGGGGAGCTGGTTGAGCGACTGGGCCGCCGCCGTCTCGGCGCCAATCGTGCTGCTCCTCGATGAGGCCGACGTGGTGCGCGGTCCGGCGCTGGTGAGCCTGCTGCGCCAGCTTCGATGTGGCTTTTCTACCCGTGGAGCTGGAAAGTTCCCGGTGTCGGTCGCCCTCATCGGCATGCGCGAACTGCGCGACTACTCCACCCTCGCCAAGGACGGGGTGCCCACCGACCCGATTTCCATCTTTAACGTGGCGAATGTCAGCCTCACCCTGCGCGCCTTTACGCGGGAGGAGATCGCAGCCCTCTATTCCCAGCATGAAGAACAGACGGGTCAGTCAGTTTCACCCGCTGTCACCGATCAGATTTACTTCTACACCCAAGGCCAGCCCTTTCTGGTCAATGCCTTCGCCCAGTACCTCTGTTCGGCAGCCCCATCGCCGACATCGATTACGGTGGAGCAGGTCGAGGCTGCCAAAGAGCGGCTGATCCGCTCGCTCACCACCCACGCCGACTCCCTCGGCCAGCGACTGCGTGAGCCCCGGGTTGCCCGCATCCTCTCCGCGGTGATCAGCGGACTGCCCACCTACGAGATCGACCTCCGTTCCGATGACGTCCTCTACTGCGAAGATCTCGGCCTGCTGCGCCGGCGCCCCCGCGTAGAGGTCAGCAACCCGCTCTACCGTGAGGTGTTGGAGCGGGAGCTGTCCGCGACCACCACCCCCGATGTCCCCGACCTGCCCTGGCTCCACCCCGACGGTCGCCTCAATCTCCCCCTGTTGATCGACAGCTTCCTACAATTCTGGCGCCGACACGCCCAGGCCCTGCGCCGCAAAGACCACGGCCCCTACCAGGAGATCGTCCCGCACCTCGTCTTCATGGCCTGGCTCCAGCGCATCGTAAACGGAGGCGGCCGCATCACCCGCGAATACGCCCTCGGCCGCGGGCGCCTCGACCTGCTCATCGAGCTCGCCGGCGAGACCCACGCCACCGAGATCAAGCGCGTCGGCCCCCATGAGAGCCCCGAGACCGTCGAAGAAGAGGGCATTGAGCAGCTCGACCGCTACC
>JBEIQK010000871.1:0-2623 GCA_040376505.1 Alphaproteobacteria bacterium
CCCCGGTCTCATCCGGGCGAGGTCCTCGATGCCCCCTGCCCTCTTCGTCGCTGGCTTCCTCTCCGCCATCCTGCTGGGCGCCATCGTCGCGCTGAACCTCCTGCGCGCCCAGGCCCGGGTCGACGCCGAGCTCGTGCAGCGCACGCTGCTGGCCCTGCTGCAGCTCCGCGTGCCCGGCATCCGCAAGGCCGAGTTGGGGCCCATCGACCCGGCTGAGGGGGTCTGCACCGTGGTGATCGACGGCCGGGCGATCAGCGTAGACACCGATGGGCGCGTGGTCACCGCCTGGGAGAGCCTCGGGCGCTTTCCGTGGGAGCGGGTGGAGGGGCGCTCGGAGCGCTTCTTTCACGACCGCGGGCTCGGCCTGCACCGGCTCACCCAGGACCCGGCCTTTGACGACCACTACGGCGTCATCGCCGGCCCCGACGGCGACATCCCCGTGCCCGAGCGGCTGATCCGCCTGCTGAGCGCCGAGGTGGAGCTGCGGCCCAGCGTCACGGCGGAGCGGGTGGAGGTGGGGCCGGTGGAAGGCCCGCGCCCCAACCTGCTGGCGGCGATGGGCTCGCGGGGCCGGCTGCGGCGGCGAATCTCGGCGATCCTGGGCGGCCAGCCGCCTTCTTCGGCGACGGTGGAGGCGCTGCAGCACACCGATCAGGGCTTGCGCTACCTGGGCAACCGGGCGGCGCGGGTGCTGAACCTCGCGCGGGCGCTGGAGCGCGCGGCGGCCTCGGGCTGGCCCGAGGACGAGTCGTCGATCTTGCGCCGCCGGCGCGGCTGACCGCCGGGCTCAGCCTCGACTGTGGAGGTGGGTGTGCGGGAGGGTCTCGGCCTCGAAGAGGGCCTCGTCCTCGGCGGCCCGCTCGGCGGCGACGCGCTCGCGCTGCACCTGGATGAGGGCCTGGCGCAAGTGGGTGATCACCTCGGCGCGGCCCGAGGCAAACTGGATGCCATGGCGCCACTGGGTGGAGGGCTCGGCCATCGCCTTGCGGCGCAGCACATGGCCCTCCACCACGAACTCCTCGCCGTAGAGCTCGAAGCGGAGACGCAGGGGGCGCTCCATCGACAGGGCCCGCGAGCCGAGCAGGGCACAGCCACCGCCGCTGAGATCGAGCAGCTCGGCGTCTTCTTCGGCCTGGTGGCCCTCGCGCACCCGCACGGGCAGGCTGACCAGCACCCGGTACTCCTCGCGGTGGGTGACGCGCTCGGGCTTGCTGACCAGGGCGAGGAGGAAGCTCGGCTGCGGGGCGCCCTCCTCCATCGCCTCTTCGATGAGCAGGACGCTCATGCGAAAGACCCCGCGCCCATCGGCCACATCGAGGAAGCCCTCGCGCGGAACGCCCGCGCCATAGCGCTGGTTGGGGGCGAAGCGCACCCGCAGCCCCTCGGGCTCCTGGACGAGCTGCGGGCGGAGGATGCGCAGCAGCTCGCGATCCCGGAGGTGCAGGCGCAGGAAGTGGACCGGCCCCTCCAGCCGCGGCATCCGAAAGAGCGAGATCGGGCGCTCCTTGAGCCCCTGGTAGGAGTGCAGCGGGCAGCGGCTCCAAAAGCGGGCCACCTCTTCGGCCTCGCCGAGCAGCTCGAATTCGGAGCGATCGTCCCCCAAGGCGAGGCGCAGGGTGGACTCCTCGGGCGCCCAGGTGCGCAGGCTGGCGGCCTCCTGAACGGGGAAGCGCTGGCCGGGGCGGCCCTGCCGCGGCTCGGGGAGCAGGTAGAAGGCCCGATCGGTCATCAGCAGCCAGGCGCCCTCGATGGCGGGGCCGGCCTCCAGGCGCAAGACGTAGCGCATCCAGGTGGGGCGCTCGCCCGGCGTCAGGGCGAGGCCCCAGCGGCCCAGCAGATCGCCCAGCACCTGCAATGAGACAGAGGCCTTGCCGAGATCGGGCACCAGCTCACGATCGTGGCGGTGCAGCAGCGTGCGGCGCAGGTGGCGCCAGTCCTCCTCGGGGTTGGCGAGGACAAAGTCGTGGTCGTGATCGCGGGCGGTCAGGGTCAGCGTGTTGGAGTCGCCGCCGGAGAGCCGGGCCCGCGAGACCGTGTCCCAGCCCACCGCGAGGACGCCATCGCCCACAACGGCGTCCATCACGCCGCCCGGCGCAAAGACGAAGTGGGTGGGGCCGAAGGCGATGAAGCCGTCGACGCCGAGGGGGCCCTGGGAGCGGGCGATGGGCCGGGGCGGGCTGTGCAGGCGCACGTTGGGGTCGCCCGAGAGCCGGGCGCACTGCACCATGGCGTAGACCGCCGGCACGCCCTCGCCCACCAGGGTCACGGTGCGGGCGCCACGCCCCAGGGTGAGCTGGCGGTAGAGCCCGTCGATCTCGATGAGATCGATGGCGCCGAGGTGAGCGGAGAAGGGCTCAACGTGGAGCAAGCGGGCTTCGAGCCCCTCGGTCTGGCGGACATGCAGGCTGGACGCGGTGATGACCACCCGGGCGTGCGCCGAGAGCAGCAGGTTGACCGGCACCTCGAAGGCCTCGTCATAGAGCACCTTGTCGTCGGGAGCGGGGATCGGGTTCAAGGAGTCCTCCTCTGCGGGGTCCAGGAGCGCCCGGAGCTATGGCGCCATCGCGCGAGCCGCCGCCCCAGCGAAGCAGCTGCGCTGGCCGTCGTGCAGGCGGAGCACCAG
>JBEIQK010000247.1:0-8314 GCA_040376505.1 Alphaproteobacteria bacterium
AGCCAGCGCAGGGCCCCTGCCCGCGCTTTGTCGTTGCGCGCTGCGCGCTTCGGCGGTATTCCCTCCGCACCTTTTCTACCGGCTGTCCGCGGCCCCCCTGGGACGGAGCATGGAGCAGCGGGACTTCGAAGAAATCAACCGCTTCCTGGTGACCGTCGGCAAGCCCACCCTCTTCGAGTACTTCGGAGTGGGCCTTGACGTCGCGGCCGAGGATGCGGAAGCCGCCATCAAGCAGCGGCGTGGCTGGGCCCAGGGGCAGCAGTCCAACCCAAAATTTCGCGCCGAGGCGCTTTGGGTGATCAAGAACGTCGGCCTCTGCCGCAAGGCGCTGGTAGACGAAAAGATCGCCTACCTGAACGAAATCGAGGGCAAAGACCGCAGTCGCAAGCTGCAGGTGCTGCGGCTCTTCATCATGGGCACCCTCGCCGACGGCGTGCTCACCCAGAAGGGCGAAGAGGCGATCCGCGAGCACGGCGCCCGCCTCGGGCTCGACGCCGACGCGATCGCCGCTGAGATCGACACCCTGGTCTCCGAGCAGCAAGCCCAGCGCGGCAACGTCACCGAAGAGCTGCCCACCGGCCCCTCCTTCGTCGACCACTACTCCGTGCTGGGCATCGGGCCCGACGCCGACCTCTCCACGGTCGAGCGCGCCCACCGCGAGCGCTACCACTGGGCCCGTCAGATCCAGGACTCCCGCCGCGCCGCCGACATCTACACCCGCCTCGACGCCGCCTGGGAGGTGCTGAAGAACCCCACCAGCCGCGCCCAGTACGACGCCCAGCGCCGGCAGGTGTTGGGCGAGGCGGCCCCGCCCCTGCCGATCCACCCCGACGCCCCGCCGATCAGCGCCCCCCGCCCCGAAGCGCCCGTGCGGCCCCGCTTTGGCTTCGCGAGCGACGAGTCGGAAGACGCCTCGGATCAGCCCACCACCACGGCAACCCCCCATCCGCGCGTCACCTCGCCGCCGCCCCGGCCGCCCGAGAACCTCGCCGGGCGGGCCCTGCCGATGCCCACCGGCACGCAGCCCACGCGCCCCGACAAGGTGGCCCGCCTCGCCATTGACGGCCCCGAGATGGTGCGGGTGAAGGCCCGCAAGGGTCCAGCCACCCACACGCTCACCATCCGCAACAGCGGCGCCGGGCGCATGTCGGGCCGCGTGATGGTCGATCGCGACTGGGTGGAGGTCAGCCCCACGCGCCTCGACGCCGCCGCCACCGAGCAGACCATCGCCGTCACCGTGCATCCAAGCCGGATGCCCCGCAACCGCGCGGTGGCGATGGTGACCGTGCTCACCGACGAAAACGAGCGCAAGTCGGTCACCATCGAGGCCGAGCGCCCCAATCCGATGGTGCCCGCCGCGATCATCGCCCTGGTGCTCCTGGCCGCCATCGGCGTAGGCCTGTGGCGCTACGCCGCCAGCCGGCCGCAGCCCGCCGAGGTCGAGACTGCCACCACGGGCACCCTCGCCATCCTCGTTGATCCGCCTGCCGGCGAGATCTTCATCGACGGCCGCCTCGCCAGCTCCAACGGGCGCGTCCTCTCCGAGCCCATCCCCATTGACCGCCCGGTGGTGGTGAAGGTGGAGCTCGACGGCTTTTCGCCCTGGAGCCAGGAGGTGCGGGGCGATCCCGACAAGGGGGTGAGCCTGACCCCCTCCCTCACCTTGAGCGACGCGATGGCCTGGGCCCCCAAGCCCGAGCAGGTGCGCGGCGACCTCAACGCCGAGACCGCTCGGGCCGAGGTGCGCAACCGCAATTCCCAGATCGACGGCTGCTTCCGCGACAAGCTCGGCGCGGTGGCGCCCGGAACCGTCGCCTCGGTCGACCTCAACGCCTATGTCTCGCCGCGCGGCTACGTCATCGGGCTCTCCTTTGAGAACCCGACCTACAGCAACGCCGCCGTAGACGCCTGCATCAAGCGCCAGCTCCGGTCCATCAAGATGCCCCTCGTCTCGGGCGATTACGGTCAGTTCAAGACCACCGTGCGCTACACCGTCCCCACCCCCTGAGGTCCAGGGCCCATGCGCCACGGTTCCCTCCCCGACGCCGAAGACCTCCTGCTCGACGAGGCCGAGACCGCCCTGGACCAGGGCGATCCGCAGCGCGCCCTCACCCTGTGCGACGGCCTCCTTCGCAGCGCGCCCCAGCACGCGGGCGCCCTCTTTGTGCGCGGCGACGCCCTGCGCGCGATGGCCCGCCTCGAAGAGGCCGCCGTGGCCTACCGGGCCGCCGCCGTCGCCAAGCCCGAGCACGCCTCCTCCTGGGCCAGCCTCGCGCTCACGGTCTTTGAGCTGCTGCGCTTTGACGAGGCCCAGCGGGCCAGCGCCCGGGCCCTGCGCGCCGACCCGGCCAACGCCGAGGCCTGGTGGGTGCGCGCCCTGCTCGCCGAGTGGCGGGGCGACCTGCGGGCCCGCGAGCGCGCCCTGGCCCACGCCCGCTGGCTCGACCCCGGGCAGTACCCGATCCCCGTCGAGCTGTCGGCCGAGGAGATCGAGGACGTCGTCTCCACCGCGGTGGAAGAGCTGCACCCCGACATCCAGGAGTACCTTGCCAACGTAGCGATCCTCCTCGAGGACATGCCCAGCGAGTCGATCCTGCGCTCCTTCGACCCGCCGGCGTCCCCGCTGGAGCTGCTGGGCTTCTTCGGCGGGCACCCGGTGGGGGAGCGCGGCGGCGATGACCCCTGGAGCCAGCTCCCGCCGACGATCTACCTCTTTCGCCGCAACCTCGAGCGCCACGCGGTCGATCGCGACAACCTCATCGAAGAGCTGCGCATCACCGTCTTCCACGAGGTCGGGCACTTCCTCGGCCTCGACGAGGACGACCTCGGCGCCCGGGGCCTGGACTGAATTGGCGGGTCTCGCTTGACGCGACTGGGGTGGTCCTATAAATAGCCGGCGCCCCCACGGGGGAGTAGCTCAGCTGGGAGAGCGCTGGAATCGCACTCCAGAGGTCGAGGGTTCGATCCCCTTCTTCTCCACCATCCAGAACGGCGGTCCTCGGGCCGCCGTTCTTCATTTGGGCTCCACCACAAAGAAGATCCAGCCGTAGTGGTCCTCGCGCGCCCGCTCCACGAGGCGCAGGCCCTCGCCCTCCCAGGTGCCGCCCACCGTCAAGAAAGGCGCCACCCGCGGCGCCTGGGTCCAGTCTTCGGCGAACCACAGCACGAAGCCGATCTGCTCGTCGCGCAGCCAGCGCGCGAAGTCAGCCTCGTCGCCCGGGCGGCTGGGCACATCAAACCAGCTCACAAGGCGCCGCTCGTGCACCTCGCGGTTCAGGTAGCAGCTTGGGATGTTGTCGAGCACCATCGGCACCGAGGCCGGCACGTTGGCCTCGATCCACTCGGCGAGGGCGCGCTGGGGGGCGTAGAGCTGGTCGCCCAGGGCCACCTGGCGGGCGGTCTCGCGAAGGTCGGTGCGGACGATCTGCGCAAGTCCGAGCCCCAGGATCAGCCAGCGCCCCCGCGGCCAGCGATCGGTGAGCGCGAAGAGCCCGGCGAGGCCCACCGGCACCAGCACCGGCACGATCGGCATCATCCACTTCCAGTAGAGGTTGTGGGTGGGCGCGTGCTGCCCGACGAGGCCGATGCCGGCCCACACGCCCAATTGGGAGATCAGCAAGACACCCACCGTGCGGCGCGGATCGTGGCGGGCCCAGGGCAGGCCGATCAGGGCCACCAGGGCGCCTGCCCAGACCGCCCAGCCCACCCGCCAGGGCAGCAGATGGCCGAGCAGCCCGGCCACCACCGACAGCCCGCCGGCCAGCCAGGAGAGCGGCCCCTCGGCTTCAGCGCCGAGCCCGGTCTCAATGTTGACCCCCACCGAGTGGCTCCAGAAGAAGGGCGTCCCGTGCTCCACCGCGCAGTAGGCCGACCAGGCCGCGATCGCCGCACCGAGGGGCCCAAAGAGCGCCAGCAGCCGCGGCAGGCGCGGCCCCCGGCCGATCCCCGCCACGAAGAGGGCCGGCAGCAGCGCCAAGGCGCCATCCATGCGCACCGAGAAGGCCAGGGCGGCGAAGATCCCGGCCAGCACAAGGCGTTCGCCACACAGCGCCGCGATCGAGGCCAGCACCCAGCCCGCGTAGACCGGCTCGCGCAGCGAGCTGGAGCTGTAGAGCATCAGCTCGGGTTGAAAGGCCAGGAGCAGGGCCGCCGCCAGGGCCACCCGCCGCCCGGCGAGGCGATCGGCCAGGGCCACCGCCGAGCCCACCGCGATGAGGCCCATCACCAGGGCCACGCCACGGGCGGCCACCAGCGTAGGATTGGGTACCAGGCCATCGACAAGGCCGAGAACCAGCGCCCCCAGCGCGTAGTAGCCGGGCATGTGGTTCATGTCATAGTGCAGAAAGCCGCCCTCCAGAACCCCCCGGATCATCGCGAGGTTGCCGTAGTCGCTCTCCTCCCAGCCGGCGTAGCGGGTGGTCCAGTAGAGCCGCACGAGGCCCGACAGCAGCACCGCGCCGGCTACAACGGCCCCGCGCCCAAGGCTGCTTGGGGGGTTGCTCCCCGCCGGCGCCGACCCGCTCATGCCGCGCTCCTCTGCCGGCGCGCGCCGGGAGGTCGCGGCCTCCCCGTCTGGCCAGCCGGGCCCCGCCATTGTACAGCGTCGCAACCGCCCTGGCCCGCTGAGGCGGCCGCCGCCCCGGAGCCCCGATGCCCGCCGCCCCAAGGTCCCCCTCCCCCGTCGAGCTGCCCGTGCGCAGCGGCTTCGTGCGCACCGAAGACGGCGTCGACCTCTACTGGAAGGCCGTCGGCGCCGGCCCGGTGATCGCCTGCTGCAATGGCGTGGGCGTCTCCACCTTTTTTTGGAAGTACTTCGTCGATCACTTCGCCCAGCGGGCCACCGTCGTCGTTTGGGACTACCGCGGGCACGGCCGCAGCAGCCGGCGCATCGATCCCCTCACCGCCGACCTCTCGATCGCCCGCCACGCCGCAGACCTGATCGCGGTGCTTGACGCCGTCGGCGCCACCGAGCCGGCCTTGCTCGTCGGCCACTCGATGGGCTGTCAGGTGATCCTCGAAGCCACCCGCCGCCACCCCGAGCGGGCCGCCGGACTGGTCCTCCTGCTCGGCACCGCCGGGCGCGCGGTGCACCCCTGCTAGGACACCGCGCTCACCGTGCCGATGTTCAAGGTCCTGCGCGCGGTGACCTTTCGGGCTGGCGAGGGCGCCAACCGCCTGCTGCGCCCCCTGCTGGAGTCTCCCCTCACCTGGACCCTCGCCACCGGCCTGCGCTGGGTGGACCCCTACTACACGCGGCCCGAGGACCTCGCCCACTACACGCGCCACATGGCCGGCCTGGATCAGCGGCTCTTTATGCAGTGTGTCGCCGAGACCGACGCCCACGACGCCTGGGGGGCCCTGCCGAACATCGGCGTGCCGGTGCTGGTGGTCGCCGCCGAGCTCGACGTGTTCACGCCGCTGTGGTGCTCGCAGAAGATCGCCCGCACCATCCCCGGCGCCGAGCTCTTTCAGCTCGCCGACGCCACCCACGCCGCGCTGGTCGAGCAGCCCGACACCATCCACCACCGGGTGGAGCGCTTCTTGAGCGAGCGCCTGCCCCGGGTCTACGGCGCCGCCGCCTGATCCGGCGCCGGGGCCGCGGCGATCAGGCCGTCGACCCAGGCCGGCACCCAGTCCTGGGCGAGGCTGGTCCAAAAGGCGCCCGGCATCGCATGGGTCAGCTCGAGGGAGAGCGACAGCCGGACCCGCGCGCCGCCCACCTCGTCGGGGATCAGCACAAACTCGCCCTCGAAGGCGTGAACGCCCCCCTCGGCCAGCGAGAAGGTCAGGCCGGTGGGGGTGGGTTTGACCGTGAGCAGCAGCTTGTACCGCCGCACCCAGTCCAGCTCCAGGCGCAGGAGCTGACCGACGCCGCCCTTGCGCACCCCCTCCACCGTGGTGACACCCGCGAACAGCGAGGGCCAGCGGGCGGTGTCCAGGAGGATGACCCGCAGCGCCTCCACCGAGGCCGGGCTGCTGCGCTCGACGACGACCCGCGCCATCTACCGTCTCCGCCGCCGGCGGCGACCCCGCCGGGCGTTCTTGTCGACCGCCGCGCTGCCCTTGCTGGCCTTGCCTTCGGCCGGCGTGGAGGCCGAGCCCAGCCAGTCGCCCCAGCGGGTGGTGACCGCCTTGGCGATCTCCACGTTGCGCCGCAGGCCCGGATCTTCGACCAGCAGCGAGAAGGCCTCGGCCCGCGCCCGCAGCAGCAGCTCGCGATCGCGGGGCGGATCGGCCCAGCGCAGCTCGGGCATCTCGCCGGCCCGATCGCCGAGGAGGGCCTCGGGGCCGCGCACCGTGAGGTCGACCTCGGCAAGGCGGAAGCCGTCGCGCTCCCCCATCACGAGGTCGATCGCCTGGGCGCCGGCCTCTGAGGGGCGGTCGGAGAGCACGAAGAAGGAGTGCCCGGCGTGGGCGCCGAGCCCGACGTGGCCGCGCAGGCGGTGCAGGCGCACCATGTCGCAGAGATCGGCGTAGTGCACGATCAGCACGTTGGCGTTGGCCACCACCGGCGCGTCTTCGATGTAGGTGGTGCAGACCAGCACATCCATCCGGCGGTGCTGGAAGTCGTCAAAGACCTGGTGGCGGTCCTTGGCGGCCATGCCCGAGCAGTAGACGCCGATGCGGGCGCCGGGCAGGGCGTCGACCTGCAACGCCTTGCCAAAGCGCATGGCGTCGTCGAGGCTGAGCAGATCCTTGCCGTCGCGCACAGGGAAGACGATGAAGACCTGGCGGCCGGCCTCGATCTCCTCGCGGGCCTTGGCGTAGGCCTCGGACTGCTGGGCCGCCGGCAGCACGGCCTGGCTGCAGCGCGGCCGATCGTCGGTGGGCACCACCGAGACGTCGAAGTCGCCAAAGACGGTGAAGGCCAGGGTGGAGGGGATCGGCGCCCGGGTGACCACGAGCAGATCAGGCTGCGCGCCGCGGCCGGCGAGCTGCTGGGGGCTGACCGTGCCGTAGGGGCCGCGCTCTTCGACCACCACGAGGCCGAGGCGCTTCCAGACCACGCCCTCTTCGATGATCCGCCGCGTGCCAAAGACCACATGGGCCTCGCCGCGGCGGATGGCGTCGGAGGCGGCGTGATTGGGGTTGTCAGCCACATAGAGCGGCGTGAGCCCCACCGAGCGGAGCAGGGCGTCGGCGTGCAGGTAGCGGCGCTCGGCGGCGAGGCCGTCGGGGGCGACGAAGGCGACCTGATGCCCATTGCTGGCCACCAGCACCCCGCTCAAGAAGGCGACGATGCCCTTGCCGGCGCCGACATCGCCCTGGAGCAGACGGGTCATCGGCCGCGGGCGCAGCAGATCGCGCCGGATCTCGGCGAAGGCGGCCTCCTGGCCGTCGTTGAGCACCACGCTGTGCTGGATGCCCAACTGCCCCACGGCGGCGTGGGAGATGGTGTGGGCGATGCCGCGCTCCTGGCTGCCCTTGCCCGAGCGCCAGGCGATGCCCACCTGAAGGAGGAAGAGCTCCTCAAAGGCAAGGCGGGTGCGGCCGCGGCCGCTGGTGTTGGCCGGGAAGTGCGCGTCGCGCAGGGCCTCATCGAGGGCGAGCAGGCGGTGCCGCTCGACGATCGCCGGCGGCAGGCCGTCCTTGAGGGCGCCCAGCGACTGGCTCAGCGCGGTGACCATCGCCGCCCGCAGCAGGCGGTCGTCGACCCCCTCGACGCCATAGGCCGGCGTCAGCCCGCTGCCGCGGCCATCCAGGCCGACCGGCTCGCCCTCGTAGAGCACGAAGCCATCGTCGGTCTCGACGAGCGACCCGATCAGCGCCACCTCCTGGGCGGGGCTCCAGCGGTCCCAACCGCGCGGGGCCTCGGTGACCCAGCGGCAGGTGAGCAGGGCCTCATCGGGCCCGATCAGCACCGCCTCCCAGCGCTTGCCCTGGGGGCTCAGGCGCAGGCAGCGGGTGCGCAGGCGGGCGCGGATCATCACGGTGCCGGCGGCCATCTCGGGGCCGAGGGCGATGTGGGCAGGCCGCTCGTGGCTGGACGGCGGCAGCAGGAGGAGGTCGGCGACGGTCAGCACGCCTTCGTCGGCGAGCCGCTCGATCGACTCGGCGCTCAGCTCCGGGAGCGTGGAGAGGGCCACGCCGGTGCCCTCGGGGTGACCCAGCGGCAGGCGACGGACCTCGGGCTCCGGCGCCTTCTCCGGGGGCCGCAGCTCGATCTCGCGCAGCTCGGGCTCTCGGCGGTCGCGCCGATCCCGGCGGTCGCGGTCGCGGTCGCGGTCACTGTCGCGCCGATCGCGGCCCCGGCGGCCGCCCTCACGCTCTTCGCCCTCGGCGCGGGGCTCGGTCTCTTCGCGCGGCTCCCGGG
>JBEIQK010000465.1:0-5244 GCA_040376505.1 Alphaproteobacteria bacterium
CCTCGGTGACCTCCTCCATCAGGATGGCCTCGGTGAGGGCATCGCTGTAGAGCGAGACCGCGTCGAGCATGATCTCGCGGTACTCCTTGGCCTGATCGACGAGCTCGGCGGGGATCTCCTCCTCGCGGATGATCTCGCCGTTGTCGCCTTCGAAGTAGTAGGCCTTCATCTTGACGAGGTCGACCACGCCGACGTGCTTCTCTTCGAGCCCGATGGGGATCTGCACCAGCACCGAGTTGTGGTTGAGCTTGTCGCGGAGCTGCTGGCAGACGCGGAAGGGGTTGGCGCCGCTGCGGTCGCACTTGTTGACGAAGGCGACGCGGGGGACGTTGTAGCGCCGCATCTGGCGGTCGACGGTGATGGACTGGCTCTGAACGCCGGCCACCGAGCAGAGGACCAGGATGGCGCCGTCGAGGACGCGGAGCGAGCGCTCCACCTCGATGGTGAAGTCCACGTGTCCCGGCGTGTCGATGATGTTGATGTGGTGATCGCCCCAACCGCAGTGGGTGGCGGCGGACTGGATGGTGATGCCGCGCTCGCGCTCCAGCTCCATCGAGTCCATCTTCGCGCCGACGCCGTCCTTGCCCTTGACGTCGTGGATCGCGTGGATGCGGTTGGTGTAGAACAGGATGCGCTCGGTGAGCGTGGTCTTGCCCGAGTCGATGTGGGCGCTGATCCCGATGTTGCGGACCTTGTCCAGGTTCGTGATCATGGGGGGCTCCTAATGCAGATGGGGGAGGGAGCGAGGGCCGCGCGACTATCCAGCGTGGGGCAGAAGAGCAAGCGGGCCCGCGCGGGGAGGGCTGGCCAAGGCGTGAAAAATGGGGGTAGAGCATGGGAGCAACCCGGTCGCGCGTTGGCGCGCAGGCAGCGCCGCCGCGATGGCACCCCCCTTTCCCGAGTGATGACGTGGTGACCCGACTGCCCCCCCTACACCCCTGGAGTCTCCTGCTGATCGGGCTCTTCGCCTCGCCCGCCGCGCTGGCGGGGCGCGAAGACACCATCCGGCGCCTGATGTTGGAGGGGAAGACCGAGACGGCCCAGGAGCGCTGCACCAAGTGGGAGGCGCCGACGAACCTCGAAGAGCCGCTGGTGCGCGAAGCCTGCGCCCAGGCCTACTGGCGGCAGGCCGAGCGCATCGACAGCGTGGAGGGCTGGATCTCCTACGCGCTCACCTGGAAGGGCACCGAGTGGGCCACCACCGCCTTCTCGCGCGAGGCCGAAGCCGCTCTGCGGGACCTGCCCGAAGAGGCCGATGAGGCCACCATCCTCGACATGGCCACCCGCTATGCCGGCACCAAGATCGAGCCTGAGCTGCGGGCCCGGGCCATCGACGCCGCCTACCGCGACGTGAAGAGCAGTAAGGCCGCCGTCGACGTCGTCAACCGGTACCCCGATCATCCCGGGCGGCCGGGCCTTGTGGAGCGCTTCCCCGAGGGCTTCTTCACGCTCACCGTCACGGGCCGTGCGGTGAAGTGGCAGATGGCGCCGGCCTTTCGTTTGCCTTCCACCCTGGAGCCGACCCTCACCTGGGTGGCCCGCGAGCCCAGCGGCCGCAGCCGGCCCTGGGACACCGCCGCCACCGAGCTGCTGATCGCCGCGGGCGTGCGCCCCGAGACGATCGCCGCGGTGCAGCCGGCGGCGGGCGGCGAAGAGGGCCCCCGGCTGCCGATCTGCTGGGTGCCGGGCATGCCCGAAGGCTGGACCCCTGGCGTCGAGCTGAAGGTGGGCAAGGGCACCGTCTTTCGGCCGGTCGGCTGGGACAAGGACTGCGGGCCCGAGGCCTGGCCGATCTTCCTCGTCACCCGCGGCAGCGCCGTCGCCGGCCTCTCCACCCGGCCGGGCCGTCGGGTCGACGTGCTGGGCCCCGAGGTGGCCGACAAGGCCACGATCCGCAGCCATGTCAAGCCGCTCGTGGGCGGCGAGGCCGTGCTGGAGGGCGGCGCTATCGTGCTGCCGGCCGCCAACCTCACCTGGCTCTACTTCCCCACCTCGGGCGGCGCCGCCTGGGTCAGCAACCGGGGGCCTTCGCCGGCCGCCCAGCCCCTCGCCGCGCTCAAGGGCGGGCCCTTGTCGAACGGCTGGCGCGTCGCGATGGAGGGCTCCGATCTGCGGGTCAGCAGCCCGGCCCTCGACCGCATGCCGCCGGCCCTGCGCGACTGGCGCCTGCCCGCCGGTGAGGCCCATGTTCTCGCCCCCTTCGTCGGCGTGATGCTCGGCCTCAGCGGCTCGCGGGCGGTGGCCGATCGCAGCCCGGCCGCCGAGTTGGGCGGCAACGGCTGGAACCGCACCGGCGGCGGCCTCGATCGCACGCCGCCCGCGGGCGCCTCGCCGGCCGGCATCTATGTGGCCGACCCGCCCCAACTGGAGGCGGCGCTCAACGTGCTGGCCAGCGTCGGCTTCAAGCGCGCCGCCATCCAGGTGGTCGATGGCTGGAAGGCCGACCTCGACGTGGACCGCGTGCCCGAGCTGGTCGTGCGCGCCACCTACGAGGGCCAGGGCATCGTCTTCGTCCTCGATCCCATCGAGGGCAGCGAGATCCTCACCACCGCCGGCGTTCGGGTCTTCTCCAGCGCCGCCCCCCGCATCCTGCCGGGCGGCCCCGGGCTCGAGCAGCCCTTCTCCTTCCGCAAGGGCGACTACGTCTACCTCGCGTGGGGCATCCGCCAGGGCAGCGGCCCCGAGGGCCTCGCCGTCGAGGTGGTGCGCTCCGACGGCGTCGGCTTCGTCTCCAGCGCCACCGCCCTCGGCGCGCCTTAGGGCGCGTTCTTCGCGGCGCAGATCCATTCGATGCCGCGGGCTGCCTCGGCCCGCAGGGTCACCGGGGGGTTCGGCAGGGGCACGGCGGCCTTGATCGCCTTGATGCAGCCCTCGTTCCAGTCCTCCTCGGGGGAGACCTTGGTGGCGCCGACCCCCATCAGGGTGCCGTCGCTGTGCAGCTTGATGAGGAGGTGGGCCTCGAGGTCGGGCATCTTCTTCACGAGGCTCTTCTTTGGCTTCCACACGGCCACCACCGCCTCGTTCACCGAGCGGGTGTAGGTGGGCAGGTCGATCTCGCCGAGGTCGTCGTCGTCGGGCTTCTTCTCTTCGGTGGGCTCGGGCGCCTTGGTCTCGATCACCGGGATGTTGTTGAGCATGTCCTGGACCGAGTCGTCGGCGAAGGCGACCGGCAGGAAGGCAGCGAGGAAGACAAACATGGGCGCTCCGCAACCAGGGGGTTCGCGGGGAGGGTAGCGAGCCCCTGGCCCGCAGTCGACACCCCAGGGTGCCCAGGCCTGCCCGCCGGCCTAAAAGGCCTCGCCAATGCCGGCGCTGAGGCCGATGCCGCCGTCGCCCCAGGCGAGGTCGAGGCGCAGGGTGTTGGTGGGCTGGGGCGGAAGTCGCAGGCGCAGGCCGCCGCCGACCCCGCCGTGCAGGCCGTCGATCCAGGCCCCCTCGGCGAAGATCACGGCGCCCACGCGCCCCTCGCCGGGTCCCCGCCGCTCGACCACGCCCCCCGCCAGCGCCGGGCCCCGCCACCGGGCGTAGGGGGCCGACCGGAGCAGCAGGCCCCCGCCGGCGCCCGGCAAGCGCGTCGGGGGCGTTCTTGGGGCGGTCAAGGCCCCTTCGGCGAGCCCGCGCAGCGCCCAAGGCCCGCGGAGAGCGCGGAGGTCGGCGCCGCTGCGCAGGACCGGGGCCCCCCCCGCGAAGGCCTCAGCGGGGAGCCGCAGCTGCAGCGAGGGGCTGAGGGCCTGGCTCCACGCCCCGGCCGCCCCCAGGCTGAGCCCGCGACCCTGATCGGCGCGCAGCCCTGGGCCAATCCACAGCAGGCCCGGCCCCATCTTCCAGCGCGGCCCGACGATGAGCTCGGCCTGGTCGGCCTTCTTGCGGGTGGAGCCGCCGATCGGCAGACGTGCAGCCCGCCCTTCGAGGTGCAGCCCCGGCCGGCCCTGGACGTCCAGGATGCCGCCCCAAGAGGCGACCCCGGTGTGGGTGGCGAAGGCGCTCACCTGGAGCGAATTCCCGACGAGGCCAAGGTCGGGGTGGACCAGGCTCAGGCTGAGGCCCGCTCCAAGGCCCGTCGCCGCCACCGGCCCCAGGCCCAGCACCCACGTGCCAGGCCCCTCGGGAAAGCGGCCCCCATGGGCCAGCACCGCCTCGCCAAAGCCGTCGTGGGCGGGAAGATCGCGCAGGGCTGCTTCTGAGGCCCAACCCAGGTGCACCTGCCGGGCCAGCGCCTCGCTGGGCAGGCCGATCGCGGCGTCGGCGAGGAGCCCGGGCAGGGCGTCGGCGTCGATGGGCAGGCCCAGGCGGGCCACGAAGATGCGGTAGTCGGCCTCGGCCAGCGCGCAGGCGGGATCGGCCGGCGGGCAGGCCTGGAGCGCCGCGTCGGCCCGGGGCCCGTGGACGAGGATGCCGAGCGAGCCGCTGACCTGGAGCAGGCGCACCTCGGCCATCGCCGCCGAGGCCGGGTCTGCGTCTGCGGCCTCCTCCCAGAAGATCCGCGCCGCCGCGCGATCACCGCGGCCCCAGGCCCGATCGCCAGCGTCGAGGGCCGGGTGCAGGGCCAGGGCCCCCCAAAGCAGCGGGCTCACCCCAGCGGCAGGCGGCGGTTGTGTCGCACCGGCACCGCCCGGCGCACCTCGGCCACCCGGGCGAGGTCGATCTCGGCCAGGGCGATGCCCTCGGCGTCGCCGCACTCGGCCAGCACGCAGCCCCAGGGGTCGATGATCAGGCTGTGGCCGTAGCTGCGGCGCAGGCCGCCGTCGTCATGGGCCCCCACCTGGGCTGGGGCGATGACATAGCTCTGGCACTCGATGGCCCGGGCGCGCAGCAAGGCGTGCCAGTGGTCTTTGCCGGTCATCAGGGTGAAGGCCGCGGGGACGCAGAGGAGCTCGGCCCCCTGGGCGACCAGGGCGGCGAAGAGCTCGGGAAAGCGCAGGTCGTAGCAGATCGTCAACCCCAGGCGCCCCACCGCGCTGTCGGCCACCACCACCGCGTCGCCGGCGACGGTGGTGTCGCTCTCGCAGAAGCTGACGCCGCCGCTGCTGGCGAGGTCGACGTCAAAGAGGTGCAGCTTGCGGTAGGTGGCCGTCAGGGCGCCGTCGGGGCCAAAGAGCAGGCTGGTGTTGTAGGTCTTGGTCCTCTCCTGGCCGGCGGGTGGATCCCAGCGTTCGGCCACGCTGCCGACGAGCAGGGTGACGCCCAACTCCGCGGCGAGGCGCCCCAGGCGGGTGTGGGTGGGCCCGTCGACCGGCTCGGCCA
>JBEIQK010001055.1:0-1870 GCA_040376505.1 Alphaproteobacteria bacterium
CCGGCTGGAGGGGCGTTGACATTGGTAGACGGTGCCCCCGTCGAATAGCCGAGACTCATGCCCCCGCGCCCTCGCCCCAGCCCCGACCCCATCGATGCCCCCCTCGCCGACCTTGGCGCAGGGGTCGAGGATCCCGTCGTGACGATGGAGGAGTTCGAGGTGCCGGCCTGGCGCGGCCTCCTGCCGCCCCGCCTCAGCGCCCTCCTGCAGGCCGCCGTGCAGGCCGCCCTGCGCGACGGCACCGGCGACGAAGGCGTGATGGGCCGAATCCGTGAGCTCTCCCTCTCCGAGGGAGATCAGGTGCTGCTGCGGATGGCCTGGCGCCTGTGGCGGGGTTGGGGCCCGGTCATTGAGGTGCAGCATCTGCAGGGCATCGATCCCGAGGTGCTGATCCGCGTGCTGATGGGGCTGTCGCTCTCCGGCGCCCCCGAGCAGGCCGCCGCCACCCTCGCCGAGGCCGCCGCCCGGTTGGAGGCGGGCACGCCGATCGCCGAAGAAGAGCCCACCGGCAGCTTGGCCCGCTGGCGCCGGCTCAGCGGGGGTACGGCTAGAACGAAGCGGAGCTGATGAAGTACACGGTGCCGGCGTCTTCGCCGGTCGCGTCGTTCTGCGGTGCCCCGATGAGCAGGTCGCCGCGGCCGTCGCCGGTGGCGTCGCCCAGGCCCACCACCGTGGAGCCGGCGAGATCGCTCTCCGCCTCGCCGATGAAGCCGGCGTCGGCGTTGCCGAGGTCGTAGGTGCCGGCCACGGGGCCGCGCACGAGGTAGGCGGCGCCGGCGTTGATGCCGCCCGAGTCCTCGATGGAGGCGCCGATGAGCAGGTCGATGAAGCTGTCGCCATCGACGTCTCCGGCGCCGTCCACGGCGTTGCCCGCGTGATCGCCGGCCATGTGGCCGAGGAAGATGGCGTCGGGCGCGGTCAGGGTGCCGGCCGGCGCCACCCCGCCGCGCAGGAAGTAGGCGGCGCCGGCGTCCACCCCCACGCCGTTCTGGTCGGGGGCCCCCACCAGCAGGTCTGCGTAGCCGTCGCCATCGACGTCTCCGACGCCGGCCAGGGCCGAGCCGGCGTGGTCGCCGGCGGCGAGGCCGCGGATCAGCCAGGGCGCGCTGGTGGTCAGGTGGTCGCCGGTGAGCGGGCCGGTGAAGATCCCGACCGCGCCGCCGCTCTCGGCGCCCAGATCGCTGCTGGGGGAGGCCACGCCGATGTCGTCGAAGCCGTCGCCGTTGAGGTCGCCCAGGTCGGCGATGCGCTGGCCGGCGTACTCGTACTCGACCACGCCGAAGATCCGCGCGCTGGCGAGGTCGAGGTGGGTGTCGCCCACCGCTGGGCCCAGGATCAGGTAGGCCGCCCCGGCGCTGATCCCGCCGTCGGCCACATTGGGCGCCCCGACGAGAAAGTCGGCCAGCCCGTCGCCGTTGACGTCGCCCGCCGGAGAGAGGCTGATGCCGGCCGAGTCGCCGGCGTCCTCACCAAAGAGGCGGGCCACCGCCTGCGCGCCGCTGTAGAGCCCCATGACCGGGCCGTCGAGCACGAAGATCGCGCCGGCCGCCGACCCGCCGGTGGGATCGTTGCGCGCGCCGACCCCCACCTCCACGTCGCCGTCGCCGTCGAGATCTCCGAGGCCGGCGACGCTGTAGCCGGCGTCATCGCCCGGGTTGGTGCCGACAAAGGTGATCTCGGAGAGGGCCGCCGAGACCTCCCCCTCGACCGGCCCGAGGAAAAAGTAGGCGGCGCCAGCCGGATCGACGCCGGGGGCGCCGATGCCGAGGTCGGACCGGCCGTCGCCGTTGAGGTCGCCCACGGCGCACAGCGCGTGGCCGAGCCCATCGTCGGCGTCGCGGAGCGTGGAACGGTCGACGCGCGAGCCATA
>JBEIQK010000668.1:0-3729 GCA_040376505.1 Alphaproteobacteria bacterium
CAGCGCTTCTTGGCCCAGGGCCGCGAAGAGGGAAAGGTGCTGGGGAAGCACGAAGGCAAGCTCGAGGGCAAGATCGAAGGAAAGGTGGAAGGCAAGATCGAAGGCAAGATCGAGGGCAAGTTGGAGGGCCTCCGCCAGGGCTTGCGCTTTCTGCTCCGCAGTCGCTTTCGCGCCGACGAAGCCGCGCTCATCAGCCTCCTGGACGCCTGCCCCGATGCCTCCCTGGAGTCGCTCGGCGAGCGCCTCGCCGACGCCACCACCCTGACCGACACCGTCTCTACTCTACAATCCTTCGCCGGCTCCGAGCCCGCCCCTTCGCCTCAGACCACCTGATCTCCTGCATCCCAGCTACGCACCCCTTCTCTTCCGGCGCAGATCGAGCGCGGGGGGCGAGACTGGGCAGCGGCGGCGACGGCACCGACAAGCAGCTGGTCTTCCTGGAGCCCTGCACAGTGGCCCTCCTCGCGGGTCGACGAGACGAAGGCGCAGCGGGGATCGCCGGGGGAGCCTCCGGCGCGCCGGGCCTGGATCTCCGTCAGCAGGGCGAGGCCTGGGAGCCCGCGCCACCCCAGTGGAGGGCTGCAGCGGGCGACCGCCTGCGCATTCAGACCCCCGGCGGCGGCGGCTGGGGGTCTTCGGCCCGTCAACACCCCTCCCCTGACACCGAAATCCGTTAGGGGAGGGGATGCCCTCCCCGACCCACGAAGCCCTGCTCTCGCTCTTCCGTTCGCGCCCAGCCCTGGCCTGGGAGGTCGCGGCTGCCGCCCACCCGGGCCTCCCCAAGCCGAGCGGCCCCGTCCGCAGCCTCGATCGCGGCTTCGCCGAGCTGCAGCCCGCCGAGTACGCCGCCGACCTCGTACAGGATTGCGGGGAGGGGCCTGTGCTCATCGTCGAGGTTCAGCTCAGCCGAGACCCCGACAAGCCCTGGGTCTGGCCACGGTACGCGATCGGCCTCGCCTGCCGACTCAAGCGGCCGGTCTTGCTGCTGGTGGTGACCCCTCGCGTCTCTGTGGGCCGCTGGGCGCGCCGCCGGGTCGACCTTGGACCTTGCTGCGCCTTTCAGCCGCTGGTGGTGGGGCCCGAGGAGCTGCTCCATCCGGCCCCCGAGACCATCGCCGACAGCCCAGAGATGGCCGTGCTCGCCGCCGTGTTGGGCGCCCGCGCCCCCGACGCGGGAGACCGCGCTCTGCAGGCGCTGCTGCGCCTGCACCCCCTCGACAATGCAGACCACGACGTCTATGCTGATCTCATCCTCACCGCCCTGCCGCGGGACCTGCGGGCCCGCCTGGAGGAGCTGATGCTGCAGAATTATCCCTTTCGGTCCGAGTTCGCCCAGCGCTTCTTGGCCCAGGGCCGCGAAGAGGGAAAGGTGCTGGGGAAGCACGAAGGCAAGCTCGAGGGCAAGATCGAAGGAAAGGTGGAAGGCAAGATCGAGGGAAAGTTGGAGGGCCTTCGCCAGGGATTGCGCTTTCTGCTCCGCAGTCGCTTTCGCGCCGACGAAGCCACGCTCATCAGCCTGCTGGACGCCTGCCCCGACGCCTCCCTGGAGTCGCTCGGCGAGCGCCTCGCCGACGCCACCACCCTGACCGACACCGTCTCTACCCTTCAATCCTTCGCCGGCTCCGAGCCCACCCCCTCGCCTCAGACCACCTGATCTCCCCCATCGGCGCCACGCACCGGCCTCGACGCCACGATCAGCCCCCGTCGATGTTTCCGCTGACAACCGTCACCCCCGTCAGTCGAAGGCCCTGACCTTCCATCGGCATATAACTTGCAGGGGAGGGCATTATGCCACTCCCCACCCCACACCAGGCCCCCTTCTTCTGGAGCGGGCTGCTCCTCTGCCTCGGCGCAGCGCTCTGGCCGACGCTGCTCCCCCAACCGGAGCCCGTCCTCGTCGGCGCCGCGATCCTGGCCATGATGGCGCTCTTCGCCCGAGCCTCCCGGGTGGCCTCGCTCGCCCTCGCCGGCGCCTGCCTGCTGCTGGGGCTGGCCCTCCCCGGCGCGCCGCCCGAGAACATCCCCCTCCCCGCCACCGTTCAGGGGGTTGTCACCGAGCACCGCGGCGCCGAGCTGCGCCTCGACGGCGACGATGGTCAGCGCTATGCCCTGCGCGGCGTCTATCCCCCTCCCCCGCTCGGCAGCGCGATGATCGCCCGCATTGGCCCCCCTCGCCGCGAGCCCCTGCTGCCCGGCGCCCCTGATGCGCGGCCCACCCTGCTCCGCGCCGGTCTGCGGAGCGCACAGATCCTCGGCTGGGAGCCCCTGGGCCCGCCCCTCGCACCGCCCACCGCCGACCGCTTCGATCTCGCCGAGCACGGCGGGCTCCTCCGCGCCATGATCAACGGCGACCGCCGGGGCCTGCCCGAAGAGGAGGCGACCCTCCTCCGGCGCACCGGCGTCTACCACATCGTCTCAATCAGCGGCCTGCACATCGCCGTGGTCGCCGGCGCCCTCACCCTGCTTTGCCGCATCCTCCTGCTCCCCCTCGCACTCGTCGGCGCGCCGCGGCTCGCCCGCCTGCTCGGCTGCCTGGGAGCCCTCGCGGTGGCCATCGCCTACACCCAGGCCGTCGGCGCCCCCGTCCCAGCGGTGCGCGCCCTGTGGATGGTGGCCTTGGCCGGCCTCGCGGCGGCCCTCGATCGCTCCGTTCATCCGCTCCAGTTTCTGGGCGGCGCGCTGAGCGCGGTGGTCCTCGCCGACCCCGGCCAGGTCGGCGAGCTGTCTTTTCAGCTCAGCTTTGGCGCCGTCGCGGGGATGATGATGCTCCCCCACGCGCTGCTCCGGTGGCTGCCCCCCGATCTCCCAGCTCCCCTGCCCTTCCTCGCCGCCTCCCTCGGCGCCACGGTTGGCGCCACCCTGGGCACCTTGCCGGTGATGGCCCTGCACTTCCAGCAGCTACCACCCCTGGGCTTCCTCACCAATCTGATCACCTTGCCCCTCCTCGGCAGCACTGCCGTGGTGGCCGGCCTCCTCGCCTGGATCACGCCGGGGCCCGTCGGCCTGCTCGCCCTCGCCGTCGCCGACGCCGCCGCCGCCCTCAACCTCGCCCTGCTGCGCCTCGTCGACGTTGACCCCTGGACGCCCGCCGTCGGCCTCGGCGGCGCCGCCCTCCTCACCCTGTCGGCCCTGACCCTGCGGCGCTACCCCCTGTCGGCCCTCCTCGCCGCCCTGGCCCTCCTCCCCCTGCCGGAGTGGACAGAGCGCCATGAGTTTCGTGTCACCTTCCTGCCCATCGGCCAGGGCGACGCCAGTCTCCTCGCCCTCCCCGATGGCCAACGCTGGCTCATCGACGGCGGCCCCGGCGGGGACGAGCTCCTGGCCTACCTTCGGCGAGAGGGCGTCCGGCGCCTCAATCGGGTCTACCTCTCTCACCCGCATCCCGACCACCTCGCCGGGCTGCTGCCGGTCTTCGAGTTCTTGACGGTCGACGCGCTGTGGGCCCCGCGGCCGCCCGAGGCCGGAGAAGCCGACTACCTGCGGCTCCTGCAGCTCGCCATCCTCCAGGGCACCGACCTTGTCCTGCACCCCGACGACCCCCTCGTGGTGCACCCCCGCGGCTGGCAGGGCCGGGGCAAGGCCCGCGTGAACGATGAGAGCCTCGTGCTCCAGGTCTGGCATGGCCGCCACCGTTTTCTGTTCACCGGCGACATTGAAAAGGCCGCCGAAGCCGCCCTGGCGCCCCGCATCGGCAAGGCCACCGTGGTGAAGGTGCCCCACCACGGCAGC
>JBEIQK010000104.1:0-12660 GCA_040376505.1 Alphaproteobacteria bacterium
CCCGGCGGCACCCCCGCGGGGGCGCGCGCCTCGTTTGGGCTCAGGCGCTCTTGCGGGCCAGCAGCCGGTAGGTGTTCGACCAGCCAGGCCGGCGGGTGAAGGGCCGGGCCAGCAGGTCGATCAGGCTGGCCAGGAGCACCAGGGGCAGGCCCAGGCTCATGCCGACAACCCGCACCGCGTGGTGCAGCAGCGTGCGGCGCGGCACCCAGGGCAGGGCCGGGGCCGGCAGCAGGTCGGAGAGCAGCAGGGTAGCGGCCATGGTGAGATCGTTGTTGCCATGGGCCTCGCCGCGCTGCACCAACTCCACCGAGAAGCCGCGCGCCACCAGCATCCGACTCAGGTTCTCCACCGAGACGAAGTGCAGGTGCTGGGGCGAGAACCAGGGCAGGTAGTAGGTGCCAAGCAGCCGGGCGGGGATCGAGGCCGGATCGGGCACCTCGATGAAGAGGTGGCCGGCCGGCGCCAGGGCCAGGGCCGCGGCGTCGAGCTCGGCGGCGGGGTCGAGCGTGTGCTCGAGGTAGTGGCTCATCGAGATCACATCGTACTGGCCGGCCATCTCGGGGGCACAGGCGGGAAAGAAGCCCACCGTCACGCGGGAGAACCAGCCCCGCCGCCGGGCCCCCCGGATCCCCTGGGCGCTGTCGAGGCCGTCAAAGGTGCAATCGGGAAAGACCCGCTTGCCCATCTTGCCAAAGAGCCCGTAGGCGCCGCCCACATCGAGCCAGCGCCGGGGCTCGGCCCGGCCCAGCAGCACGGCCGCCCGCTCTTCGTGCACCGCGGGCCGCAGCGAGAGCGCCTTGCGGGAGCCCTCTTCGCCGATGCCGTCGTAGACATCGCCATAGTAGAAGCCCAGCCCCTCAAGGGTGGGGCGCGGGTTCAAGAAGAGGTGCCCGCAGGCCCCGCAGCCCTCCACCGTAAAGGTGCCCGGCTTGTAGGAGAGCAGGTCGCGGCAGCGCTGCACCACCGACAGCGCCGGGCTCCCGCAGAGCGGACAGTCGGTGCGCCGCGGCGCGAAGAGCGAGGCCACGCCGGCCTCGAGGGCCGCCGCGTAGCGCGGGCGGGCTTGCTCCACCGGCGACTCGGCCGGCGGTCGCGAGGCCTCCCGGCGCAGGCGCCCCAACTCGCGCAGGGGTCGCAGCAGGCACTCCCGAACGAGATCGGCGGGCGAGAGCGCCGACTCCCCCAGCACGATCGCCGGGCGAAACATCCACGAGACCGTCAGCAGCACGCCCATCAGCGGGTTCAGCCCCAGGGTGAGGCCCAGCGCCCCCAACCAGGCCACCCGCAGGGCGTAGGGCTCGGTGTGGGGGTCCCAGTGGGGCCGCTCGATGGGGGGCCCCTCCTCGGCCAGGACCGCCACGCCGCAGGCGCCGAGGCCGGCGAGCGAAAGATCGCTCACCACCGCCTCCAGCGCGGCGGGGCTGAGGCCATTGCGCTCCTCGGGCAGCAGGCGTTCGGCGAGGGCCGGGCGCAGCACCACCGCGCGACGGGCCGAGCGCAGGCCCCGCAGGCCGGCCATCGTCGGCTCGCCCGTGGGGCTGGGGCTGCGCGGGTCGACCGCGGCGAGGAGGTCGAGGGTGACGTCGGTCGACAAGGTGCTGGGCCACAGATCGAGCAGGGCGAGGCCCTGGCGCTCCATCCGGGCGGCGGCGGCCCGGCGCTGGGCGAGGCTGAGCGGCGGCATTCCCGCGGGCACCAGGGCGATGACGCTGTCGGGATCGGCCTCTCCATCGTCGGGCAGGCGGACAAGGCCGCTGGCGCGGGACCGCAGGCGCAGGCTGTCGACGAGCAGGACCAGGAGCGCCAGGGAGCTGAGGGTCATCAAGGGGTCCGAGCGGGCGCGGCTCCTATCCCTCTGCCGGGGCCGCCGGAGGCCGCACAAAGCGGGCCACAGCCTCGATCCGCGGGGTCTGGGGGAAGAGGTCGACGCCCCAGAGATCGGTGAGGCGCCAGCCCCCCGCTTCGAGGAGGAGGCGGTCGCGGCCCAGGCTGGCCGGGTTGCAGGCGACGTAGACCAGCACGTCTCCCGGGGCCGTGGCCAGGTAGCGGGCGGCGTCGGGGTGCAGGCCGGCCCGCGGCGGGTCCACCACGATGGAGCGGCGCCCCTCGATCGCCAAGGTGGGCAGCACCTTCTCGACGGGCCCGGCGTGCCACTCGCTCTCCACCCCCATCGCCGCCGCGTTGGCCCGGGCCACAAGGATGGAGGGCTCGAAGAGCTCGATGCCCACGATGCGATCGTAGCGGTGGGAGAGCGACAGGCCGATGGCGCCCACCCCGCAGTAGAGATCGAGCAGCGCCCCGCCGCCCTCGCCCAGGGCCTGCTCGATGATGCCGATCAGCAGGGCCGCCCCCTCGGTGTTGACCTGAAAGAAGCCGTCGTGGGGGATCTGCAGGCGGGCCGGCCCGAGCTGGAAGAGCAGGTGATCGCGGCCCCGCAGCACCGCGCGCAGCTCGCCGGAAGCGACGTCAGCCACGCCATCGTTGACCACCCAGAGCAGGCCGATGAGGCCGGGGCTGCCCTCCAGGGCCTGGGCCAGCGCCTCCATCGCCTCGGGGCTCGCCGCCGAGGTGGTCACCACCGTGGCGAGGACCTGCGGCGCCTCCACCGTGCCGGCGTCGCGCACGACGAGGTGGCGAAAGTGCCCCTCGTGGCGGTGGTTGTCCCAGGCGGGGGCCAGTTGCAGGGCGGCCACCCGCCCGATCAGCGCGTTCATCGCCGGGGTGCCGAGGGGGCAGCCCGAGACCGGCACCACCTTGGCAAACCAGCCAGGGGGATGGAAGCCGAGGTAGGCGCCGCGCACCTCTTCGACGCCCGCCGGCCGCGGCTCGGCGGAGAAGGCCCGGGTAGACCAGCTCAGCTCCAGCTTGTTGCGGTAGTGGTAGCCAGAGGCCCCGCCGCCGACGCCGTGCTGGACGACCTCGGGGCCGGCGCCGACGAGCTTGCCGAGCAGCTCGGCCTTGGCGAGGCGCTGGCGGGAGAGCGGGCTCGCCTGGAGCTGGCAGCCGCCGCAGAGGCCAAAGACCGGGCAGACCGGCGCCACCGCGTCGGCGGCGGGCTCGACCACCGCGAGGAGCTGGCCCTTGTTCTTGCGCCCGGTGCGCAGCCGCACGGTGGCGCCGAGGGGGGCGCCGCGCACCACCCAGGGCTGCCCGCCTTCGTCTACGCCGGCGGGGCCGCCTTCATCGAGGTGATCGAGCAGGGCGGTGCGCTCGCTGGCCTTCTTCATGCGGCGGGACATCGGGGCCTCCAACAGGGCCGCCCGCCTATCCCCGCCGCTCAGGCCAGGGGTAGGGCCCGCAGGGCAGCGGCGAGCTGGCGCAGGTCGGCCGAGCGGGGGTGGCCGCTGCGCCAGGTGAGGCGGAACATGTCGACCGGCAGCGCCAAGGCGGGGAGGAGCGGCCGCAGGGCGCCGGCAACCAGATCGGCCTCGATGAAGTAGCGCGGCAGCACCGCCACCCCCTTCCCGGCGAGGCAGCGGGCGCGGATCGGGCCGATGCCGCCGAGGTAGGCCCGCTGGGCGAAGGGCCAGACCGGGCCGCCGTGGGCGTCTTGGAGGTAGCGAAAGAGCGGCAGCCCGGGCCCGATGTCGAGCAGGGTGTGGGCGACGGCGTCGGCGGGGCCGCCCAGGGGGCGCTCGTCCAAGAGGCCGGGGGCGCCGACAAAGGCGTAGGCCTCGGGGTGCAGGGGCTCGCTGACGAATTCCTCGGCCTCGGCCCGGGTGCTGGTGACCATCGCGTCGATCCGCCCGGCGCGCACGGCCTCGGCGAGGGCCGGGGCGTCGGCCAGCCAGAGGTGGATGCGGCGGTGGGGCTCGGCGGCGGCGAGGGGGTCGAGGGCGGGGGTCAGCCAGGAGAGGCCGAGCTCAAAGCGGCTGCCCAGCGTGATCTCCCAGTCGGCGCGGGCACCCTGGGCGGCCTGGAGCAGGCCGCTGGCGGCGTCGAGGCAGGCCCGGGCCTGGGGCAGCAGGCGCTCGCCGGCCGGCGTGAGGCGCACGCTGCGGGTGGTACGGTCGAAGAGCCGCAGCCCCAGCGTGTCTTCGAGGCCGCGGATGCGCTCGGAGAAGGCGGCGGGGCTGAGGTGGGCCTGCTGGGCGGCGGCGGTGAAGTTGAGGGTGGTGGCGGCCCGGGCGAAGGCGTCGAGGCTGTCGAGGTCGAGGGACATTCTTCGGCATCTCCGAACAACGCATATCGGATCTTCCTGTTGGACCGCGGGTTTGGCGCCGGTGAAAGAGAGAGGGCGAGGTGAACATGTTCCTGCTGCTCCTGGCCTGCACCGCTGCCCCCAACCCCGACAAAGACGGCGTCACCGGCCTCACCGATGACACCGACTCCACCGGTGACACCAGCGAGCCGGTCGACACCGCCGACTCCGGCGAGCCGGTCGACACCGGAGACACCGGAGACACCGGAGACACCGGAGACACCGGAGACACCGGCGAGCCGCCGCTCATCAGCGACTGGATCGTGATGACCGACCTGCGCACCGAGGACGCCGACGGCGACGGCGTCTGGATGCCCGGCGAGGTGCTGATCGTCTGGGTCACCCTCACCAATGTGCGCGAGGAGGACTACTGGGCCTACCCGGGCGCCACGGTCTCCTCGGCCTCGCCGGCGGTGGACCTCACCGAGCCAGCCTACAACGCCCTCTTCGGCATCTTCGCCGGCGAGTCCACCGAGCTGCCCATCACCCTGGAGGGCCGGCCCGACGCCACCCTGGGCGAGCTGGTCGATCTCACCGTGAACGTGGTGGCCCTGGGCTGCCCCGAGACCCCCGAAGCCTGCCTCGACCCCCAGACGCAGGTCCTCAGCCGGGCGATCGGCGAATAGGCAGGCCGCACCTTCTCCGGCGAGGGGGACGGGATAGCTCCCTGCCCATGCGCGTCCTCCTCGCCCGACCGCCCCGCCGCGACGCCACCGACGCCGGCCTCGCCGTGCCGCCCCTCGGCCTCGCCTACATCGCCGCCAGCCTGCGCCAGGCCGGCCACGCCGTCTCGCTGGTCGACGCCTACGCGCTCAACTGGAGCTGGCGGCGCTTTGAGACCGCCGTGCGAGAGGCCCAGGCCGACGTGCTCGGCCTGTCGGCGATGACCCCGGTGGCCGACGTCGCCGCCCGCGCCCTGCAACTGGCCCGCCCCTTCGTGCGCCACACGGTGCTCGGCGGGCCGCACCCCACCGCCGTGCGCGAGGCGGTCTTCGCCGAGATGCCCGGTCTCGACGCCGCCGTGGTGGGCGAGGGCGAGGCGGTGGCCCCGGCCCTGCTCGCCTGGTGGCAGGCGGGCGGCGCGGGAGACCCGCCGCCCGGGGTGATGGCGCCAGGCCGGCCTTTTGTGTCGGCTGCCGAGCCCGATCTGACACAGATCCCCCGGCCGGCCCGCGATCTGCTCCCCAATCGGGCCTACCGCTACCTCTTCGCCACCCGGGCCGGCTTCGGCACGATGATCACCAGCCGGGGCTGCCCCTTTCGCTGCACCTTCTGCGACAAGAGCGTCAGCGGCAGCCGCTGGCGGGCCCGGCCGGCCGAAGAGGTGGTCGACGAGATGGCCCAGATGGTGCGCGATCACGGGGTCCGCTTCATCAACATCTACGATGACAACTTCACCCTGCGCCGCAAGCGGGTGGTGGAGATCTGCGAGGCCTTGCTGCGCCGCGGCCTCGACCTGGAGTGGAAGTGCGAGGGCCGGGTAGACGGCGTCGATCTGGAGCTGCTCAAGCTGATGCGCCGGGCCGGCTGTCGCACGGTCGCCTATGGGGTGGAGAGCGGCAACGCCGCCACCTTGGCGCTGCTGCGCAAAGACATCACGATTGAACAGTCACGCGCCGCCTTCGCCGCCACCCGCGCCGCCGGCCTGCGCTCGCTCGCCTACATCATTTTAGGGGCCCCCGGCGAAGATCGCGACGCCGTGCGCAACACCGTGCGCTTCTGCCGGGAGTTGGGGGCCGACTATGTGCAGTTCAGCACCCTGGTGGCGATGCCGGGCACGCCGCTCTTTTTGAGCGCCACCTCCACCTCCGAGGTGCGCGGCCCGGTCGACAGCGACGCCGCCCGCGCCACCGTCACCGACCTGCCGCCTGAGGTCCTGCGCGGCCTGCTGCGCGAGGCCTGGACCGGCTTCTACCTCCGCCCGCGGCCGCTGGGTCGGCTGGCCCGCGACGCGGTGGCCAGCGGCTCGGTGGCCGAGGCGGCCCGGCTCTCCCTGGCGCTCGGCCGCTGGGCCATCGGGGGCGCATGAGCTTCTCTGTTCAGGTGGAGGGGATGGAGCGCCGGCCCAGTCGACAGGGCCATCCGATGTCGCGCCGGGACTTCCTCTGCGGCCTGCGCGACGACGAGGCCCTCCGCCAGCAGTTTAGCGCCCTCCTCTGCGAAGCGCCGCACCCGGCCCTCTTCTGGGAGTGCCCCGGCATCGGGCCCGAGACCCTGGAGGCGCCGATGGCCTGGGTCTGTCTCCCCGCGCCGGGCCTCGACGGGCCGCCCGACCCCTCCCCCTTCGCCGACCCCCTGCGCGAGAAGGGCGGCGACGTCGTCACCTTCTCCAACCTGCGCGGCGACGCCACCCTCGTGGTGCCCCGCCCGCGGCCGGGGCTGGCTGCCACCCACCTGCTGGCCTTTTTGCGCGGCGCCCGCCCCGAGGAGCGCAGCGCTCTCTGGGCGGCGGTGGGGGCGGCGGCGCTGGCGATGGAGCGGCCCTTCTACCTCTCCACCGCCGGGATGGGCGTGGCCTGGCTGCATGTGCGCCTCGACGCCCGGCCGAAGTACTACCGCCACGCGCCCTACCGGCGATAAGGCCGACGGCTACTTCTTCTTCACCGGGGCCTTCTGCGGCGCGGGCGGTGCCACCTCAACCGGCGCCGGGGCCGGCGGTGGCGCCGGCTTGAGCTTGTCCCAGAGGAACTCGTAGCCAAGCGTGCGCATGAAGGCCTGCTGGGCGTTGTTGGCGGCGCCGCCGTGCCCGCCTTCGATGTTCTCGTAGTAGGAGACCGCCTCGCCGGCGCCCAGGAGCAGGTGGGCCATCTTGCGGGCGTGGCCGGGGTGCACCCGGTCGTCGCGGGTCGACGTGGTGAACAGAATCGGCGGGTAGTCCTTGGCCGGGTCGACCTGGTGGTACGGCGAGTAGGCCTGCAAGAAGGCCCAGTCGGCCGGCACATCCGGGTCGCCGTACTCGCCGGCCCAACTGGCGCCGGCCAGCAGCTTTGTGTAGCGCTTCATGTCGAGCAGGGGCACCTGACAGACCACCGCCCCCCAGTGGTCGGGGTAGCGGGTGTAGGCGTTGCCCATCAGCAGCCCGCCGTTCGAGCCACCCATGATGCCGAGCTGCTTGGGCGTGGTGACGCCGCGCTTGACGAGGTCCTCGCCGACGGCGGCGAAGTCCTCATAGGCCTTGTGCCGCTTCTCGCGCAGGGCGGCCTGGTGCCAGCGGGGCCCGTACTCGCCGCCGCCGCGGATGTTGGCGACGACATAGACGCCGCCGCGCTCCATCCAGGCGATGCCCGCCGCCGCCGAGTAGCCCGGCGTGAGAGAGACCTCAAAGCCGCCGTAGCCATAGAGCAGGGTGGGCAGTCCGCCCGCGGGGATCTGCTTCGGCGCCACCTCGAAGTAGGGCACCCGGGTGCCATCCTTGGAGGTGGCGAAGTGCTGGCTCACCGCGAGGCCCTCGGCCGAAAAGAAGCTGGGGGAGCGCTTGAGCACGGCGGGGCTGCCGTCGGGCTCGGTCAGGCTCAAGGTGCTGGGGGTGAGGTAGTCGGTGGTGGTGACAAAGAGCGTGTCGCGCTCGTCTCCGTTCACGGGCCAGACCCCGATGTCGCCCAGCGCCGGCAGCCCGGCGAGGGGGGCGCGCACGAGGCCGCCTTCGCCTTCGCGCAGCAGCTCGACCCGGGTGCGCACATTGTCCAGGATCTCCAACACGATGGTATTGGGGGTCAGGCTCCAGCCGCTCAGGCTGGTGGTGTCGGTGGGGGTGAAGAGGGGCTCCACGGCGCGCTTGCCCTTCTTCCAGGCCTTGTAGGGCGCCCGCAGCAGCGAGCCGCCCCGGTAGACGGTGCCGCCCACGGTCCAGTCGCTGCGCGGCTGGAAGTAGATGAAGTCGCCATCCACGGTCGCATCGCAGTCATCGGGCTTGTCGACCTTGGTGAGGCCCTTTTTGGTGACCTCGTAGACCTCATTGGTGTAAAAGGTGACGGCGCGGTTGACCATCGTGCGGGGGCGGCTGTCGGCCTCGTCGTGCGAGGCGCTGACCGCCACATCGGTCTTCTGCCCCTCAAAGAGCGGCGTGGCCGCGCTGATCGGCGTGCCGCGGCTCCAGCGGCGGGTGACGCGGGGGTAGCCCGAGTCGGTGAGCGAGCCCTCGCCGAGGTCGGTGCCAACGAGCACCGTGTTGATGTCGAGCCAGTCGACGTCGGACTTGGCCAGGGGCAGGGTGAAGCCCCCGTCGACGAACTTCAGGGTGGACAGATCAAATTCCCGCACCACGTCTGCGTCGGAGCCGCCGGGGCTGAGCTGAACGAGGCAGCGCACCCGCTCGGGGGCGAGGCAGTTGGCGCCATGCCAGACCCAGGTCTGGCCCTCGGCCTTCGACAGGGCGTCGAGGTCGAGGACGGTCTCCCAGACCGGGTTCTCGCTGCGGTAGCTCTCCCAGGTGGTGCGCCGCCAGAGGCCCTGGACATGGGCGCCGTCTTGCCAGAAGTTGTAGAGCTTGCCGCCCATCTCGCTGACAAAGGGGATGCGGTCGTCGGAATTGAGGGCAGCAAGGATGCGGGCCTGGGTGGAGACGAAGCTCTCGCGGTGGGCGTACTGGTTGACCGTCTGGTCATTCTGGCTGCGCACCCACTGCAGGGCGGCCTCGCCGGTGACCTCCTCCATCCAGAGGCGCGGATCGGCCTCTTCGGCGAAGGCGGGGGTGAGCAGGGCGAGGAGAGAGAGGATCATCGGCGCTCCAAAAGGCTACCAGGTGATGGCGAGGAGCCGCTTGCGGACCTCCTCGGCGCGGGAAAAGTGGGGATCGATTTGCAGCACGGCCTCGTAGTGCAGCTGCGCGCGCTCATTGTCTTTGAGCGCCTCATCGTATATCTTGCCCAGCATGTAGTGGGCGACCACGCTGTCGGGGCAGTAGGCCAGGGTCGACAGAAACTCGGAGCGGGCCCGCTCCCACTCGCGCTGGTTGAAGGCGAGGCCGCCCAGGTTGTTGTGGCCCTTGCAGTAGCTGGGCTTGACCCGCAGGGCGCCCTTCCAGGCCTCTTCGGCGCCCTTGGCGTCGCCCAACTCGGCGCGGGAGATGCCGAGGTTGTTCCAGGCGTCGAGGTGATTGGGATCGAGGTTGAGGGCGGCGCGGTAGGCGGGCGCGGCCTCCTCAAAGCGGCCGGCGAAGCGGTAGGCGTCGCCCAGGCCGTACCAGGCGTCGGCCACCTGGGGGCTGTGCTCGGTGGCCTCGGTCCACAGGGCCACCTCGCTGCTCCAGACCTCCACCCGCTGGCGGGTGGCGAGGCCCAGCAGCAGCGCGGCCCCCGCCACGAGGCCCCAGGACAAGCGCCGGGACAGGGGCGGCAGGGCCCAGACGATCGCCAACAGCAGGAAGAACCCAGCCTGAAAGCTGCGGTGCTCGGCCATGCTCTCTTTGAGCTGCACAAAGGAGCTCGATGGCAGCAGCGTCAACGCGGCGCCGACCAGCGCGAAGCCCGCCGCGGGGCTGCGCCGACCGACCACGACGCCCCCGGCGCCCAGCAGTCCAAGGCCGATCCAGGCGGAGATCCCCTGGGCCGAGAGGGGCGACAGCTCGGGCTGGTGGTGAAAGAGGGTCTGGCCCACCGGCATCAGCCACAGACGCAGGTAGCGCAGCCAGACGAAGGCCTGGGTGCTGAGCTGCACGCCCAGCCCGCGATCGGCCTCGGCGGGCAGCAGGGCGCCGGTAGACCAGATGCGCACCACCCCCGCGAGGAGCAGCGCGCCGAAGGCCGGCAGCAGCCAGCCCCAACGCAGGCCCCGCAGGCGCCCGCGCAGGCCCTCGCCCGGGCCGAGGAGCAGCTCCATCGCCAGCCAGAGCCCGGGGACGACGGCGCCGACCTCCTTGGAGAGGGAGGCGGCCAGAAAGGCGAGCACGCCGAGCGCCCGCCAGCCCACGCCGCCGCGGCCGGCCCGCTCCTGATCGAGGGCGGTGGCCCAACTGCCCAGGCTGAGCAGACAGAAGAGGGCGCAGAGGGTCTCCGAGCGACCGGTGGTGTAGATCACCGCCTCGGTGCCCATCGGGTGCACCGCGAAGAGCAGGGTGGCGGCGGTGGCGAGGCCCACAGCGCCGGCCTTGTTGGCCAGCACGCCCACGCGCTCGGCCATCCAGAGCCCGGCCCCCAACAGCAAGGCGAAGATGGCGCCGTTGGTGAGGTGGTAGCCGCGGGGCTCCATGCCAAAGCGGTCGTAGTTCCAGGCGTAGCTGAAGATGAGCAGCGGCCGGCCCAGGTTGTAGGCGGCGATGGCCTGCACATCTTCGAGGAAGCGGATGGTGCGGTTGCCCACCACCTCGATCTTGTCGTCGTAGACGAAGGGGGCGTCCTGGCTGCCCCAGTAGGCGACCAGGGCGGCCAGCACCACCAACAGCCAGCAGCTTCGCAGGGGGAGCGAGCTCATCGCGCCAGGACCTCGGCGTAGAGGGCGATGTGGCGGGCGGCCACGGCCTCGAAGCCGAGGCGCTCGCGAATGTACCGCACGCCGCGCCCCACCATCGCCGCCGCGGCGTCGCGATCGCGCAGCAAGGTGCGAATCCGCGCCCGGAGCCCGGCCACATCGCCATGGCGGACGAGCAGCCCCGCGCCCGCCTCGGCGATCAGCTCGCCGCAGCCGCAGTCATCGGCCACCACCACCGGCGCGCCGCAGAGCAGGCCCTCGAAGGGCACGAGGCCAAAGACCTCGGCGGCCGAGGCGTAGACCAGCACGTCGGTGTCGGCCAGCAAGGCGAGGCGCTCGGGGCCTTGCAGCAGGCCGACGAAGCGCACGTCGGGGCCGGCCAGGGCCTCGGCCTCGGCCCGCGCGCCCATGTCATTGCCGGCCACCACGAGGATGGCGCCCTCGGGCCCGCCGCCGGCGAAGGCCGAGACGAGGTGGGCCACGCCTTTGCGCGGCGAGATCTGCCCCAGGTAGGCGACCACCGGCCGGTCGCCCAGGCCGTGGCGGGCGCGGAACTGCCCGCGGGGCGGCAGGGGCTCGAACTCGGCGAGGTCGAGGCCATTGGGGATGCGCGTCACCCGCTCGGCCGGCACCCCCGCCAGGGCGTGGGCCGCGACGTCATGGGCTGACACCGCGATGCAGCGGGCCGCACCGTTGGGGATGTGCCCGGCGATGAGGGCGTCCCAGAGCCACTTTACGCCCACCTTGCGCTCGTGGCGCAGCAGGGTGCCATTGGCGGTGAGCACGTAGGGCAGGCCGCGTCGACCGGCCCAGGCCACCGCGGCGTTGTTGAGCAGGTGGCGGTGACCGTGCAGGTGGACGAGGTCGACCCCTTCGAGCGAATCGAGGGCCTCGCTGGCGCGCTGGGGCAGAAAGAGCTGGTGGCGGTAGGCCATGCGGTTGCTGAGGTTTGGCAGGGTGCGCACCCGCACCCCGTCGTACCAGCGGTCGGCCTCGACCCCGCTGCGCCGCTCCCCGTCAAAGGCGTCGGTGGTGAGCACCGAGACCTGCACGCCCTGGGCGACCAGCGCCCGCGACAGGCCGTCGACGATGCGGGGAATGCCACCGTAGGCCCAGGTGGGCGGGAAGTAGGGGGTCACCTGCAGCACATGCATGGCCCGCCGCGTAACCCCCGCCCCGCCGGAGCGACGTCAGACGCCCGAGTCGCTGGTCTCGCCTTCGCCGCAGGCGTAGCCGTCTTCGCTGTCCTGGGTCTTCTGGTCGTCGAGGGCGAGGCTGCACTCGTCTTGCAGGGCGGAGTCGGCCTCGGCGTACTGCTGGCGGAGGTCCTCGCAGGAGAAGTCGGGGTCGGAGATGTGGCACTCGCAGATGTAGTCCACATAGCGATCGCAGGGGGTCTCCTTCTCGCCGCAGGCAGCGAGCAGCGACAGCGAGGGGACAAGGGCGCAGAGGGCGATAAGGCGGTGCGTCATGGGGGCTCCTCCAAAGGTGGGCCCCCCTAACGTGAGGGGCGCACCGGGCGCCGCGGAGGACGCAGGTGGCGGGCCGTTTCGTCAACAAGGTCGCGCTGGTTGTGGGGGCGGCAGGGCGAGGACGCCCGCTGTGCCGCGCCTTGCGGGCCGAGGGCGCGCAGGTCATCGGCGCCGACCGCGATCAGGCCGGCCTGATGGCCCTCTCCGGCGAGGTCGACCTGGCGCTCACGCTGGACGCTGACGACACCCACAGCCGCTCCACCCTGCTGGCCATCCTCACCGACCGCTACGAGAGGCTCGACTGCCTGCTCTTCGTCGGGCCCTCTTCCCCTGCCCTGCTCCAAGAGCTGGGGCCGCTGCTGCAGGCTTCAAGCGGCCGGGCCGTGACCCTGCTCCCCCTGCGCCACCTGCGCGACGAAGGCGCCCTGGCCATGGAGGCGCTCCAGGCCAAGGCACCCGATCAGCAACTCATCCTCGGGGTGCCCGACGACCTCGGCGCGGCCTTGGCAGACCCCCGGCCCCTCCTGCGCTTTGGCGCCCGCGCCCAGGCCCTGCGCCTCCTCCGCCGCCTGCCTCCTGCCC
>JBEIQK010000859.1:0-2683 GCA_040376505.1 Alphaproteobacteria bacterium
GCATGTCGGCGCTCCGCTGGCCGAGCGCTGGACCGATGTGTTGACCTCCCTCGACAACCGAAGGTTCTTCCAAGGTTTTGGAGAGGCTGCCACCGCCATCGCCTTGGGTGAGGCGGGCTGGCGCATCCCGGAGCTGTCCTGGCCCGGCCCCACCCTGGTCGCCGAGTCCCCGAACTTCCGCAAGATCGACGTGCTGGTGCTCTCCTTCATCCGGCAGGTGCGCCCCGGGCCCGACGCCGAGGTGATCGATCGCCTCACCCGGGCCCTCAACCGGGTGGGCTCGCGGTCGCGCATCGCCGTGCTGGTGCGCCGCTGGCTGCCCCACGAGTTTGATCCGGAGCCCGTGCGCCGCGCCATCGAGCTGTGGCTGCGCGAGGTCGACCGCGGCGGTTGGGACGGACGGTACGCCGCCTATGACGATGAGCACGTCAGCCTGGAGTTCGCGCTCACCGGCGGGCGCTCGGGCCCCAGCCGTCCCGTGGTGGCCTTCACCATCGGCCCCTTCGACGGCCAGCGCACCCTGGAGGTGCTGGAGAGCCGCCTCGTCTTTGAGCTCGACGCCCACCGCATGCGCACCCGCGGCGCCCCCCGGCCGGTGATCCTCTCGGCGATCTGCGACCAGCGCTGGCGCATCTCCAACGGCTACCTGCGCGAGCTGCTCTACGGAAAGCCGGTGCGCTGCACCACCGGCGCCGAGCACCCCGGCGTGGAGTACACCTACGACGCCGAATACTCGGCCAGCCTCTTCCGCGATCCGCTCTACAGCAACGTCGCCGGCCTGCTGATGACCGAGCGAAACCCCGATCAGCCGGCCCTGCTGCGCTCGGTCTACTGGGCCAACCCCTGGTGCCCGGCCAGCCGCACCCTGGCCCCGCCGGCCGCCCGGTCCCTGGTGGCCCACCGCTGGGAGGGCGAGAGCCCGGTGATGCGCTGGGTCACCCGCGGCGCCTAACCGGCTGTAACGGCGGATGTAACGCCACCTGTAACGCCGTGTTACGGCTTTTGCGGAAGAGCGGGCAGCACTGCCTCGTCGTAGACGGCCACGAGGCGAACATGGCGCCAGGTGCGGCCCCCGGCCCCCACCGGCGCCGCGGCGTCGCCCACGCCGTAGCGGCTCAGCCAGCGGTGGGGGATGTGGACGAGGTGGCTGTCGACGATCGGGCGCAGGCCCTCCGCGCGATCGAGGGAGAGGGCCCGGCTGCGGCCGGGGTCGCGCCACTCGGTGGCCGAGCCCACCGCCACGAAGATCACCTCGCGGCCGCGGGCCTCAAAGGCCACCCGGTCGAGGAAGGCGATCAGCCGCTCCAGCTCGAAGCCGTAGAGGCTGTCGCGCATCGGCCCGAAGAAGAGGGTGATCTCACCCGAGCCCTGGCGGCGGGAGGCGACGACGAGCTCGTCGAGGGCGGCCTGCTGGAGGGCCTGGTTGGCCAGCACCTGATCGAGCTTGGACTCCACCGCCCCAAGCTCGGCCCGCCGGACGCCGCCACCGCGGTGGGGCGCCATGCAGGCGAGGCTCCACAGGCCGATCAGCGCCACGGGCACCCAAAGGCGAGGTCCCGGCTTCATCTCAGGGCTCCCAGACGGCGAAGGCCACGCGCACCGGCTCCTGGCGCAGGCGGCTGTCAAACCAGAGGATCAGGCGATCCTCAACCGCGCCCTCCTCGTACTCGGCGTGAAAGCCGTTGTTCTTGTGCGACTGCTCGCCGTACTCGCTGGCCTTCCAGACCCGCGGCTGGTCGGGATCGCGCACGCTGACCGCCAGGGCGCGCACGCCGCGCTGGCCGAGGGGGGCCACATAGGGGCTGGTCTCGGGCAAGACCGCCTCGTGAAGATGCCAGACAAGGGGCATGAAGAATCCGCCTTTTTTATTGGTGTAACGACATGTTACTTGAACTGAACCAGCGACCAGGCCGACAGGAAGTTCTCGCCACGCAGGCCGTCCAGCTCGGCCGCGGTCCACCCGCGCCGCTCCAGGGCGGTGAAGAGGGCGGGCAGGGCGCTGGCGTCGGGCAGGCCGGCGGGCTTTTGGATGTAGCCGTCAAAGTCCGAGCCCAGCGCCACACAGCGCTTTCCGCCGATGTTGGCGATGTGGACGGCGTGATCGGCCACACGCTCCACGTTGGCCTGGGGGCCCACGAAGGTGGCGTGCAGGTTGAGGCCGACCACCCCGCCGGTGGCGCAGATGCAGCGCAGCTCTTCGTCGGTGAGGTTTCGGGCGGCGGCGTGAACGGCGTGGGCGTCGGAGTGAGACGCGATCACCGGGATGCCGCCGGCGCCGCGGCAGACCTCCAGGGTGGCGGCGCGGCTGGCGTGGGAGACGTCCAGCACGATCTGGCGCTGGCGGGCGGTGGCGACCAGGGCCCGGCCCTCTTCGGTGAGCCCGCCGCCTTGATCGCCGGAGCTGCCGGCGAAGCGGTTGCTGTGCGACCAGGTGAGGCCGAGCAGGCGCAGCCCCTGACCGTAGAATTCATCGAGGGTGGCGCGCCAGTCGCCCTCGCCGAGGCCCTGGGCCCCCTCCATCGAGAGCAGCACGGCCAGCTTTTCTTCGGCGGCGATGCGCCGGGCGGCCTGTGGATCGGTGGCCAGCTCGACGTCGGGCAGGCGGGCGATCTCGGAGAGGGTGGTGCGCATCAGATCGCGGCTGCGCACCAGTGGATCGACCTTCTGCCCCGGCCAGATCACC
>JBEIQK010000715.1:0-3443 GCA_040376505.1 Alphaproteobacteria bacterium
CTGAACGGTGACCCAGAAGCCAAAGAGCGAGGCGGCGACCGGCTCGATCGCGGCGTGACAGGCCACACAGTAGGGCTCGGTGAGGATGGCAGCGAGCTGATCTTCGGGGGAGGTGGGGCGGCTGGCCTCGCCAAAGGCGACCGGCCGGGCCAGGATGTCTGTGCAGGTGAGGAGCCGGAAGATCGCCGCGGCGCGGCTGCGGTTCTGGTTGAAGGGGTTGGTGCGGTAGCGCCACCACAGGCCATTGGAGACCAGCACGCCGGCGTGGGGGCGGCCGTCTGTCCAGGGGGCGACCTGCCAGCCGGTGGCGCCGGCGGGGTAGTCCAGCGGCCAGACCTCGCCGAGGAGCGGGTTGGCGACGGTGTAATCGGCGGTGACGATCTCGCTCCAGGGCAGGTCGCGGGCGCCGACGTGGGCGAGCAGGCGCAGGGGCTCCTCGCCGGCGGCGCGGCGCAGCTCGAAGGTGTCAGAGCCGGATAGCCCGTAGTCGTAGGCCTCGACGTCGAAGTTGTCGACCAGGGTCCACCACTGTTCACCAAAGAAATCGACCAGTCGCTCCTCGAAGCGGGGGTCGGTGAGCATGGCTTCGCGCAAGGCGGGCAGGGCGCTCGGATCGGCCTCCAGCGCGGCCAGCTCTTCGAGGGTGGGCGTGGTGCCGCGCAGATCGAGGCTCATGCGCCGCAGGATGCGGGCCGGGCTGGCCGGCTCGAGGCCGAGGCTGGGGTCGTGGGGGGCCACTGCCTCGGGGGTCGCCGCGGCCGGGGGCGTGGCCTCGTCGGGCTTGGGGGTGGCCTCAGCGCAGGCGAGCAGCAGGAGGAGCAGGGGTCTCATGGCGTCGCCGGGAGGATCAGGAGGGACTTGCCAAACTGGATCAGGTCTGTACAGATTTCCTCAGGCTCGGTGGCGCCATCCCAGACCAGGCTGCCGCAGCCATCGCAGCGCTCCGAAAAGACGAGGGTGGCCCAAAGGCCGCTGTCGTCGCGCACCTTGAGGGCGCCCTTGGGGTGGCCGGCGCACTGGGTGGCGTCGAAGGCGAGGTCGATGGCCTCGATCGACACGCCGCGCAGGGTCATCACGCCGTCGATGGAGGCCTTGGCCTCGCGGGGGCCGAGGGTGCCGGTGGCCTTGATGAGGCCGCCGAAGCCGTCGACCATCCAGCCCTCGCCGCCATCTTCGCGCCAGGTGCCCGTGAGGCTCATGTTCCAGGCGACGGTGTCGGGTGCGCCGCTGACCTGAACGGTGGCGAAATCCGCGGCGCCGCCGCCGATGAGGTGGGTGCCTTCTGGGGTGTCGATGGTGAAGTCGCCGTGCAGGCGCAGGTCACGGCTGGCCGCGGTGACGGTGTCGGTGTACAGCGCGACGCCCGCGTAGACCACGCCGCTCTCGGCGGTGCAGCCCGAGAGGGGCACGACGCTGTCCATCAGGTTGGTTGGGTGGCCCGGGCAGGCGCTGTCGCCGAGCCCCATCAGGTGGAGGTAGCGGGCGGCAGGCCGGTGGGGCGAGGGGGCGCCTGGGTTCAAGGCCGCTTCGAGGACAGTGATCAGCTCGGCGCTGGTGCGCACCGGCGTGGGCGGGCTGCGCTCTTCGGTCTCCTCGGCGCCGGCGCTGTCTTCGCGGGGCGGGGCGCTGTCTGGGGCGGGATCAGCCCGCTTCTCATCGGCGGGATCGGCTTTGCAGGCGAGGCCAAGGGCGACGAGGAGCAGGGTGAAGCGGGACATATTTACAGAGTAGCCGGGCAGGTGGTGGGTCGCCACCGCCGTCACCGACGGGGCAGTGGGCGCGTGGCGGAGTGGCTCATTCCTGCGGGCGATCAGGGGCATGGCGGGGCGGGGGCAAAGCGGTAAGGGGGCGTCGCGTTGGAGCGCCCATGAAGCTGTGCATCGATCGGACCTGGGATGGCGCGCCGCTGCCCGCGGCGGAGGTGGCGACGATCCGCCTCTCGGCCGAGGCGGAGGGGCTCGTGGTGGACGTGATGGCGCCCTTCTTTGGCGATCCGGCGCCTGCAGAGCTGCCGGGGCCGACCTGGGCCCTGTGGGAGCATGAGGTGGTGGAGCTCTTCGTGCTGGGTGCCGAAGACCGCTACCTCGAGCTGGAGTTGGGGCCCTTTGGCCACCACCTGCTGCTCACCCTGCACGGCCGGCGAAACATCGTCGAGAAGCTGCTGCCGGTCGATGTGGTCACGACCCGGCTCTCCACCCACTGGACGGCGACGGCGCGCCTGCCGTCGGGGCTGATCCCGCCGGGGCCGCATCGGGTCAACGCGACGGCGATTCGGGGCCAGGGGGCGGCGCGCCGCTACGCGGTGGCCGAGCCGATGCCGGGTCCGCAGCCGGACTTTCATCGGTTGGAGGCCTTTCGGCCGGTGGTGCTGCCCACGGCGCTGCGGCGGCGCTGAAGGCGCGGGTGCTGGGGGGTCGGGAGGGGATGGGTCTGTGTCGCCAGGGGAGGCGAGGGCCGACCCTCAGGGCTCCACCGCTGCTGTGATCCCCGCCCAGACAAAGGCGCCCATGCCCGAGGGCTCGGTGGCCAGGTTTGTCCAGGCGGCGTGGACATGGGGACTGAAGGTGGCGGCGCCCTTTTTGTAGTCCAAGGCCGCGTCGAGCGTGATGTCCACGGTGTTGTCGCGCAGGGCCTCGGGATCGGTGCTGAAGCGCTTGAAGCCGGCGCCGGCCCCGAGCGCCAGGGCCTTGTCGTCGCTCAACTCGAGGCTGCGCGACAGGCGGGGGTTGGCGTAGAGGTAGCGGCCTTCGACCAGGGGCTCCTGCAGACCGGCCATGTAGGTGAGCAGCAGAGACAGATCCAGGGGGCCGTGGGCGGTGAGCTTGACCCCAGGCTCCAGGTAGGTCGGGGTGCTGGTGCCCACGGTGTCGGGATCGGCGAAGGGGTAGAGGTAGGCGGTGAGGCTGCCGTCGACCGAGATGGCCTCGGCCGGCTCGATGTGGTAGAGTGCAAACAGATCCTGCTCGTGGCCGACGCCCTCGACGATGAGCTGATCGGCGTTGTCGCCGGTCCACTGAAAGGCGCCCCAGGAGCCGAGCGACAGGCCGGTGCCGCCCAGCGTCCAGATGGCCCCCGGCGCCAGCAGCGCGTGATCGTCGGACTGACTGTTCTGGGCGAAGACATTGTCGCCGCGCCAGCCGTAGGCGCTGGAGAGGCCGAGCTCCAGGCGCAGGGTGGTGGGGGCCTTTGGCGGAGGCGGTGGGGCGGTGGCCAGCACGAGGTCGGCCTCGGCGGCGGCGACCCTGCCGCGGGCGGCCTCGTAGGAGGCGGCGAGGAGCATCGGATCGAGGCCGCCGGCGACGGCCTCATCGAGGCGACCGACCGCGGCGCGGGCCTCCTCCAGGGCGGCCTTCAGGCCCACGAGGCGCGGGTCGGGGGCGGGCGGCGCCGCTTCGGGGGGCGGCGGCGGGGCGGCGGGCAGGCGGGCGGTGAGCTCGGCGCGA